>CALMVM010000402.1 GCA_937873255.1 uncultured Verrucomicrobiota bacterium
AGCCGGAAGAGCGTCACCGCGAGCAGCAACGTCGGGAACCCCGAGAACTCCGGCGGATCGTGAATGTACAGGATCACCAGCATGATGAGCAGCGACGAGCCGATGCTGGCGGCCAGCAGGATGTCCAACACGAAAAACGGGATCGGCATGATCAACAGCACGACCGTGCCGAACAGCGCGATGGGCAGCACGAGATCGGCCTGCTTGAGCAGTTGCGCCACCGAACCGCTGAGCGACACCGACCCGCCGCCGGGCAAACGCATCAGAGGAGGATTAGCCATGTCGAATTCCTTCCTACGCCGTTTCCAGCGCCGCGCGGCGCGCCTTCAGGTGGTAGAAATAATAGCGGTGCGTCCGGTAGACGAAGGCCAGCACTTCCGCGACGACGTTGTAGAGCTGCGCGTTGATCGGTTGGCCGACCGGCACACTTTTATAAAGCGCCTGCGCGAGAGGGACGTTTTCCACGCGCGGAACGTCGTGTTCGGCCCCGAGCGCCTTGATGCGTTCGGCGAGCCGGTTCTTGCCCTTCGCCAGGACCATCGGTGCGCGGTCCTTCCCCCGCTCGTAGCGCAGGGCCACGGCGTAATGGGTCGGGTTGGTCACGATGACATCGGCGGTAGCCACGGCGGAAAGCATCTGTTTCTGAAGCATCCGGCGGGCCATCGCCTTGCGCTGCGCCTTGACGTGCGGGTCGCCCTCTTGCGCCTGGTGTTCTTCCTTGACCTCCTGCTTGCTCATCATGAGCTGTTTGTTGATTCGGCGCTTCTGGACCAGAAAATTCGCCGCCGCGATGATCCCGATGCCCAGCGCCGAACGCCGCAGCAAGGCACCGGAGACGTTGTAGCAAAACTCGCCGAGATGGTGCAGATCCGTGGGCGTGAAGAACACGGGGTCGGAGAGGATTTGCTGCACCGCGCCGTGCAGCACGAACCCGACAACGCCCAGTTTCAACGCGTCGAAGCCCAGCTTCGTGAGTCCCTGCATCGAAAACAACCGCTGGAGACCCGCCCCCGGGTTGAGTCGTTCCATCTTGACGCCCAGCGCGTCCGGCGTGAGTCGGAACCCGCTTTGCAAACCGCTCACCAGCGCCCCGCCGAGCGCGCAGGCGGTCATTACCGGCAGGCACAGGCCGAGCATGGTCGTCGCGGCGAGTTTCGTGAGCGACGGGACGGCGTCGAGTCGCAACTCGATCTCGTTGAGATGGCTGAAGACGTTCGTCGTGATCTCCGCGACCTGGCGCGCCTGGCCGGGGAGCACGGAAGTCACCATCACGCCCGAGATGAGCAAGCCGGACGCGAGCGCAATATCCGGGCTGCGCGCGAATTGGCCCTTTTCGCGCGCCTCCTGCAACCGCTTCTCGGTTGGCTGCTCGGTTTTGTTCTCGTTGTCTTCGGCCATGGCGCAGGGGAAGGGCGGGTTAGCGCCGCACGAGTTGGAGCATCAGGTCGGGGGCTTTTTGCAGATACCCGAGCATGTATTGGGCGGCCAGGGTGATGGTCAGGCCCAGGACGGTCAGCCCGGCGAGGATGCGCGCGGAATAACTCTCCGTGAAAACGTTGATGCCCGGCGCGACGCGGCCCAGGAGTGCGAAGGTCAGCGTCACCACGAAATTCACCGCGATGATCGGCGCGCACATCTGGATCGCCAGCCCGAAGATGTTGCCGGTCTGCGTGACGAACAGGTCCAGCGCCGCCGGGTTGAAACCCATGTTGCCAATCGGCGCGTAGCGGTAGGATCGCAGATACGCGAACAGCACGCCTCGATACGCGCCGGTGGTCAGCATCAGGAGGGCGGCGAGGTTCGAGAGCATCACGCTGGTCGGCGTGAAGGAGTTGCCCGAGTTTGGGTCGAACGTGTTGCCGCTGGTCAGCCCCATCTCGGAGGAAATGATCTGCCCGGCCATCTCCGCCGAGAAGAAGATCACGCGCACGATCAATCCCATGAAAATGCCCAGCAGCGCCTCGTTGCCCGCGACGAGCGCGAGCGTTACGGGTTGGTCCGGCAGCGCGACGTGATTCGGCACGTACGTCCCGGCAAGGTACGCGAGGAACACGGCCAGCGCGAGACGCATCTGCATCGGCACGGGTTGCGCCGAGAACACCGGCAACACCGCCACCAGCGCCCCGGCGCGCACCAGGGCCATGACCCAGCGGAAGATGGCGTCGAGGTTGTCGAGGACCGGCACGGGCGAGGGTTCCTCCGCGTTACTTCACCATCCCGGGCATCTTCTCGAAGCACGAGACGGTAAACTCCATCAGGTGCCGCAACATCCACGGCGCGGCGATGACGAGCACGCCCGCGACGGCGAGGAGTTTCGGCACGAAGGTCATCGTTTGTTCCTGCACGCTGGTGACCGTTTGCACGAGGCTGACGGTCAGGCCGGCGCCGATCGCCACGACGAGGATCGGCGTGATGATGAGCAGGCAGGTGGTGATGAGCGTGCGGAGGGTTTCGACGGCGAAGAGTGGGTCCATGGGAGACGGGATGTGTGGTGTGGGATATGGGATGCGGAATGTGGGAAGAATCAGCCGACGCCGAAGCTCTGCACGAGCGCGCGGATGACGAGGTGCCAGCCATCGACGAGGACGAAGAGGAGCAGCTTGAAGGGCAATGACACCACGGTCGGCGGCATCATCATCATGCCCATCGCCATCAGCGTCGAAGCCACCAGGAAGTCGATGACCATGAACGGAATGAAGACGAGGAACCCCATCTGGAAGGCGGTGCGCAGTTCGCTCACCACGAAGGCCGGGATGACCACCGTCAGCGGCAGATCATCGACGCTCGTCGGCGGCGCGCCTGAGAGCCCGAGAAAGAATTCCACCTCGCCAGGCCGCGTCTGCTTGAGCATGAACTGACGCAGCGGCACGCTCGCGCGCTGCGCGGCCTGCTCGAAGGTGATCTGCTTCGCCGAATACGGCTGGATAGCCTCCGTGTTGATGCGGCTCGTGATCGGCCCCATGATGAAAAGCGTCAGGAACAGCGACAGGCCGACGATGATCTGGTTCGACGGCGCGCTCTGCACGCCGAGCGCCGTGCGCACGAAGCCGAGCACGATGACGATGCGCGTGAAACTCGTCATCAGCATGATGATGGCTGGCGCAAGGCTCAGCACCGTCATGAACAGCAAAATCTGGATCGACGTGGCCATCTCGGCGGGCTTGTCGCCGAGGTTGACGTTCACGCTGAAGGGCGACGCGGGCGCGGGGGCCTGCGCGGTCGCCGTGCCGGCGAATGCGATGATTCCTAGAAGCAGGAGGGACGGCAGCAAACTGCGCCGCAGGCGCGTCCAACCAAGGTCCTGATGGCTCTCCGAGCCGTCCGTGATTTGGTTTGGATAGCCAACGTGCGCACGGGGCATCTCGCCGGAAAATCTACGGACGGCTCGGAGAGCCATCCCTACCTTATTGGAGAATACCCTCACGCGCCGCCCTCCTTGATCGGCGGGAACGCGCCCGGCTCGCCGTGCGGACCGCGCAGGGGGCACAGATAATCGATCTTGCCGGGCGTCACGCCGAGCAGCATCCGTTCGTTCTCGTACTCGATGACCACGAGGAACTGTCGGTTGCCCAGCGACCGCGATTCGTTGACGACCAGCTTGCGCGGCGCGCCCTTGAAATTCGCCGAGAAGGCCGGATGCCGGCGCATTAGGTACCACCCGGCCGCGCACAGCCCGAGCAGCACCAGGAACGTCG
>CALMVM010000403.1 GCA_937873255.1 uncultured Verrucomicrobiota bacterium
GGGGAACCCCTGCTATTGCTTGTTGCTGGCGTTCGCCATGCCGGGGCGGGGCCAGCGCGCGCGGTCCGCGTAGAAAGTGTAGCTCATGTCGCCCATCAGCGGATACCATTCCTTGAAGGGGAACAGCGGCAGGTTAGGATTGCCGAGGATCAGCGAAGGGTATCCGATGGTCGGGTTCTTTTCCCCGACATCGGCGTACTCGCCGCGATAGATGCCGTAATAATAATTCTCGCTACGGCTGACCGGCGTCAGGAACACCCCGCAGAGCGTGCCGGGCAGCTTCGCGTTGTCGCTCATGCCGAGCAGGTCCTTGAACTTGGCCGGCAGCCAGAGGCTCTTGCGGTCGGCGTACCACGCGACGCCCCAGGGCTGATCCGAGGCGATGACCTCGTGCTCGCTCGTCCAGCCGTTGAGCACGTTGATGGCGGGTTGCACGTAGGAAGGCTGCACGGAGGAAACGTTGCGCGGCAGCAGGGTGAAAACCAGCGGCAGCGCGGACACGAGCACCAACACCGCGAAAAGCGCGATGCGCGGCAGCAGCCCGACGCTGCCCTCCCGGCGGCTGAACAGCACGAGCACGTAAGCCAGCCCGAAACCCAGCATGACGGGCAAAAACAGTACCTGCAACTGGTTGGCGCTGACGGGTTCGACCGCGCCGCCCGTGCCGAGCAGCGCCATGCCCGCCACCGCGAAGACCCACATCGTCAGTACCGCCCAGCGCATGGAGTTGACCTCCGGCCGCCGGAAGACGTGCAGCAGGCAAAGGAAGAACCCGAGCGCGATGAAGTTGCCCAGCCCGCTGGTCAGCCCCTCGATCGCCGAGACGATGCCGGCCTGCAACTTGGTCCGGAAGAAATGGAGCTGGACCCCCTCGAAAATCGCGTCCGACGTGGAACGGAGATGGTACGCCGTGGAACCACCCAAGCCGTTGTAGAGCGTGTAGCGCGCGATCCCGAAGGCGCTGCCGCTGACCCGGTAGTTGCGGATGATCCAGGGCGCGTACGTCAGCGCGAACGCCAGCAGCAGCACCAGCGCCACCGGCCCGCGCCGCCGGAACGCGACTGCCACGTAGACCAGCGCGCCAATGAACAGCCAGACCGCCAGGGCGTGCGTGAGCGCCAGCAGCCCGAAGAACACCCCCGCCACCGCCAGCCAGACCACCGCCCGGGGCGTGCGTGCGCCGGCCGCGCGCGATTCCTCCAGCGTCACGCCGCCGCCGACCGTCGAGGCCAGCGTCTCGCCGGTGAGGATCTCGATGTCCTTGTTGATCTCCGTGGCCCGCAACAGCGCGTAGAGCGCCGTGTTGAAGAGCAGCAGCATGAGCATCTGCGGCAGTCCCGAGAGCGTGTACTGCCAGCACAGGTCGCACACGAGCGTCAGCGCCGACGCCCAGAACGCCAGACGCTGGTCGAACAAGCGCCGCAAAAGAAAATATTCCACGACCACCGACGCCAGGAACAGCAGCATGGTGAGAGCCACGATGACCCGCTCGGCCGGCGCGATGTGTTCGTTTTTGCCGAATTCCATCTTGGGGCCGACGATCTTGATGGCGACGGCATCCACCAGGGCCGGCAGTGGGGCGTTGAAGGTGTCCGGGAAATTGTCGCCGTCCTTGGGCACGGTGCCGAAATTTTTTTCCAGTTGCCAGATCGCCAGCGGACGCAGGTTTTTGGTGCTCCAGCCGTTGCCGCGCGCGAACTCGCGGCCCTCCTGCGCCTGATCCATCGCCACCGGGTCGCTGAAGCCGCGGAACTTCCACCCCAGGCAGATAAACGAGATGGCCAGCACGATGGCCCCCCCGAGGACGGCCCTGACGATCCACGCCAGGCGGCCTTGTTCGAGGGCGTGGACGAAGGACTGGACGCTGGATTCGGTCGAAACGTTCGGGGCAGCCATAGGAGCGAGTGGAAGGATGGGTTGGTTCGGCGAGCCGCGCGCGGCGGGTCAACACCCCAGCCGCCAAACCGCCCCGGAGAGTACGGGGCGACGATGGGGACCGTCAAGGGTCAAGGGGGACCCGCTTCGACGACGGTCGGGAAAGTCTTGATCTTGCGGTGGAGCGTGCGGCGGCTCATGCCGAGCAGGGCGGCCGCGCGGGTGATGTTGCCGTCGGTGTCGGCGAGGGCGCGGCGGATCAGGTCGGCCTCGCGTTCGTGGACGTTGAGCGACGGCGCGGCGGCGACGGCCCCGCGCGGGCCGGGACGCGCGTTCGCCGCGCCGGGGGAACCGCCCGGGGTCCACTGGCGCAACGCCTGCGGCAGATCGCGCAGGGTGATCTTCGGCCCCGGAGCCAGGACAACGGCGCTCTCCACCGCCGCGCGCAGTTGTCGCACGTTGCCCGGCCAGGGGAATTCCAGCAGGCGGCCGGTCGCGTCGGCGGTCAACTCGCGCAGGGGCTTATCGTTTTCCTGCGACGCCTGCCTGAGAAACGCCTGCACCATGAGCGGAATGTCCTCCGGCCGCTCGCGCAAGGGCGGCATGTGGACGCGTACGACGTTGATACGGTAAAACAGGTCGTCGCGGAACTTGCCCTCCGCCACGAGGGCCTCCAGGTCTTTGTTGCTCGCGGCCACCAGCCGCGCGTCGGTGGCAATCTGCGTGTTGCCCCCCACCCGCTCGAACGTCCGCTCGCCTAGGACGCGCAACAGCTTCACCTGTGTGCTCGCGTCGATCTCGCCGATTTCGTCGAGGAACACCGTGCCGCCGTCCGCCTGCTCGAAGCGGCCGACCCGGCGTTCGCTCGCCCCGGTGAACGCCCCCTTTTCGTGACCGAATAACTCGCTTTCCAAAAGCTGCGGACTCAGCGCCGCGCAATGCACGGCCACGAAACGGCCCTTGCGCCCGCTCAGGTTGTGCAACGCGTGGGCGACGAGTTCCTTGCCCGTGCCGCTCTCGCCCTCGATGAGCACCGTCGCGCGCGTCTGCGCCACCTGCCGGATCGTGTCGAAAACGTCCTGCATCGCCGCCGAGGTGCCGATGAGCGCGTCCAGACCCTTGCCGGTGCGGCGTTCGACCTGCTGGCGGAGTTCCTTGTTCTCGCTCTCCACGTCGCGGCTGCGCAACGCACGGCGCACGAGGATTTCCAGCCGGTCGAGGTCGAGCGGCTTGGTGACGAAATCATAGGCTCCGCGCTTCATCGCGGCGACGGCGGTGTCCACCGAGCCGTAGGCGGTCATCATGATGCATACCGGCGGCGAGGGCATTTTCAATGCCCGGTCGATGAGCGTCATGCCGTCCTCGCCGCCCAGGCGCAGGTCGGTCAGGAGCAGGTCGACGCTCTCGCTTTCGAGGACGGACAATGCCCCGGCCACGTCGGCGGCGGTG
>CALMVM010000404.1 GCA_937873255.1 uncultured Verrucomicrobiota bacterium
CGTTGGCACCCCAGACTAACTCAGCACCCGGCTCGAAAAAGCGAAGTCACGTCAGATCCGGGTCGCCTCCCTCGCCGAGGTGATCGTGATGACGCAAATGCAAAACGCGGTACGCGGAAAAATTCTGGAGCACCGGCATGGCGCACAACGCACCGCCGAAGGCATTCCAGAAACGGTTCCGGCTGAGCGTCCCGTGGACGGCTTCGTGCGTGAAAAGACTGATGCCGTGCAAGGACGCGGCAGCCAACAGATACAACGGGATTGCGATCAACCTCCAGCCGATGCCGTGCGGGAAGGCGACTGCCAATCGGCAAGCCACAAAGGCAGCGGCAGCATAAAGGAAGAGAAAGATCAGCAGCCGGACTCCTTGCCGGAAATCAACGACGTGCAACTCCCGCAGTAGCTGTGAATCTACCCGGGGCGCCGGTGCAGAAATTGCTGGCGTTGCCATCCGTGTATCATACGCTTTTCCACTTTTTTGCGCACCATCTTCTTTAAGCCTTGCTTCCGGTGATTGTTTCACCGGCCCAACCGCCCGAGTTCTTTAACCTGGCTGCATCGTTTGTCGGGGTGGACGACTGCGCCCGTCGATCAGCGTCATGACCCAAATGAGTATTTATACGCAACGAGCCGATGCGAGCGAAACCTGATCCGACGCCAGCCGCGCTCAGCCTTGGGAACCCGATTCCGACGGAAGGGATGCGTTCCATTGAGCGCACCCTACACCCAGCGCGACTCACACAACGCCAGCGAATGCTTGCCGCTCAAGCCACGCGAGCGTAGGAGCGACAAGTTCCCGTCCGTCACCGGAGCCCAAAAGCTTGGCTTGACCGATGCCATAATTCAGAGGGACACGCATTAATTCAATGGCTATAGTAAACCACGAATTTCCAGGTGGCAGAATTGAAACCAATTTGCAGCGCGGCTCGCACGAAAAAGGCTTTGATGCCTTGCAGATTGCATGACCGCTCATAAACGGGCCAGCAGGTTTTGCAGGTGCGCAGAATCTTTGAAATGAAGCTTTGCCCGTTGCGGCGATGCAGGGTTGCAGCAAACTAAGGTGGGCGGCGAAGCGGGCCTGCTTCCACCAAACGATAAACGCCATGAGGATTCTGTTGATCGATGACGAACGCAATATCAACCGGATGCTGACGGTCGCCTTGGAGGGAGATGGACACGAAGTGGTTGCGGTCGAGAGCAGTTCCGGCGCTTTGCGTCAGGTACAGAAGGCCCCCTTCGACGCCGCTTTCCTCGATCTGCGCCTCGGCCAGGAAGACGGCTTGGAAGTGCTAACACAGTTGCGTCGTGCCGACGCAGGAATGGCGGTGGTCATCATCACGGCGTTCGCTTCCTTTCCGAGCGCGGTGGAAGCCACCAAACTCGGCGCGACGGATTATTTGCCCAAGCCGTTCACACCCGAGCAGGTTCGCTTGGTGCTCGGACGTGTCGAGCAGAACCGGCGGCTCGAACGCCGGCTTGAAGATTTGGAAACGTTGTTCGAGGTGCGCGAGGTCGATGGCCGGCTGGCGGCGCAGGACAGCACGATGCGCGACGTGCTCGATCTGGCGCACCGCACCGCCGCCAGCGAAGCGTCCATCCTCCTGCTGGGCGAGAGTGGCACCGGCAAGAGCGTGCTGGCGAGGGAAATTCACCAGCGCAGTCCCCGCGCAGCCCATCCATTCGTCACGGTGAGTTGCCCGAGCCTGTCGCGCGAATTGCTGGAGAGCGAGCTTTTCGGCCACGTCAAAGGAGCGTTCACAGGCGCGGTGTCAGACACGGAGGGAAAAGTTGCCGCAGCGGACGGTGGCACGCTCTATCTCGACGAACTCGGCGAACTGCCACTGGAAATCCAGCCCAAGCTCTTGCGCCTGCTCCAAGAGCGCGAGTACGAGCGCGTGGGCGAAACCAAAACCCGCCGTGCGAACGTACGCATCGTCTCCTCTACCAACCGCGACTTGGTCCGGGCGATCAAAGAAGGCCGCTTCCGAGAGGATTTATATTATCGGCTCAACGTGGTGGCGTTGCACCTGCCGCCGTTGCGCGAACGCCCGCTCGACCTCGAACGGCTGGCGGCGGCGCACCTGCGATTTTTCGTTCGCCAGACGGGCAACCCGCTCCGCGATTTCAGCCCGGAAGCCAAGACCGCCATGCGGCGTTACCCTTGGCCGGGCAATCTGCGGGAACTACGCAACGCCATTGAGCGGGCCGTAATCCTCACTTCAGGGCCACTGATCGAACCCGAACACCTGATGCAAATCATGACCCCGTTGCGCGTTGGGGAGGCTCCGATGGAAGTGGGTGGCGCCGTGACTCTGGCGGAATTGGCCGATGAACACACGCGACGCGTGCTAGCCCGCTCGGCGAGGTTGGAAGACGCGGCGGAAATCCTCGGCATCGACGTGGCCACGCTCTACCGTCGCCGCCGGAAGTGGCAGCAAGACTCGCCGGAACGGAAGCCGCCCGACGCTTGATCGTAAAATACCGTGCGCTTTGCAAAACGGGAGTCGAAAAGCGGGGGATTTTTCGGACCCTATGCCTCGACCAGGTAAATTTCGCCATATGCGATTTGTCGCTCCGCTTCCAGCGGTCTCGTCCGACACGGTGACGGATCGCATCCGGTGTTCCGTTGGACGATCTATCCGGTCGGCGTTCATGCGAAGTCCGACAACCCGCCGAATCCCACTGAATTCAGGTTGTAGTGCAAACCGCATTTTAAGGGCTGTTTCACCGTGCATCGCGCACGGCATTTCCAATTGAAACCGCATACTCAATCCAATTCGTATAATTATAAGAATCTATCGTCCATATTCTTATAATTACCCGTTGTACACTTGGCACGCGCGTAGCTAAGAAGGTTTTCGACCGTCATGTTACGCAATCGCATTTTCGTTGGGGTAGCCCCACTCGTCGTCCTGCTGATGAGGGTGGGAGGTTACGCCGGGTGGTTGTTCTTCCGGTTGGGGAACGCGGTCA
>CALMVM010000405.1:0-1237 GCA_937873255.1 uncultured Verrucomicrobiota bacterium
GCGTAGGAGTGGGCGCCGGTGGCTCCGGGGCCTTCTCGCACGAACAGGCGAGGGTCAACGCGCACGCGGCGGTGGACAAACGGACCAACATTCTCCGGACGGCGGCACGGCGCGCTCCCGGGAGCGCGGCGGCCCGGCCCGGACCAGGGACGGAAGTAGGGAACTTCGGCATACGGCGCGCACCCTACCCCAAGGATAAACAATCAGCCAAGCACAGAGTTCCTTCGTAGAGGGCGCGGCCGATGATCAACCCGTTCAACCGGGGTCTCTCGGCGAGACGGCGCACGTCCCCGACGTTGGCGATGCCGCCGCTGGCGATGAGCGGGCAATCCAGGCGCGCGAGCAGGAAGTCGAGTTCGGCGAAATTCGGGCCGGACAGCATCCCGTCGGTGGCGATGTCGGTGTAGATGATCCCCCCCACCCCGGCCGCCTCGGCCTCGCGGGCGAGATCGATGGCCCGGCGGCCGGCGGATTCCGTCCAACCCTTGACGGCCACCTCGCCCCCGCGCGCGTCGATGCCCCCGATGATTTTTTCCGCGCCGAAGGTCCGCACCAGCCGCGCGACGAATTCCATCGACTCCGCCGCGCGCGTGCCGATCACCACCCGGGAAACGCCCAGGTCGAGCGCCGCCTTCACCGTCGCCTCGTCGCGCAGGCCGCCGCCGAGTTCGCAGGGGATCGTCACGGCGGCAAGGATCGCGCGCAGGGCGGCCTGGTTGCGTTCGCCCGAGCGTCCGGCGAACGCGGCGTCGAGATCGACGATGTGCAGCCAATCGCCGCCCTCGTCCTGCCAACGTCGCGCGAGGGCGGCGGGGTCGTCGGAATAAACGGTTTTTTCCTCGGCCTTCCCCTGGCGCAGGCGCACGGCCTGGCCGTCCATCAGATCAATCGCGGGCAACAGCAGCATGGGCGCGACGATAGGCCGAAGGACTCATCCCCGCCAGCCGGCGGAATTGTTTGTTGAAATGCTGCACGTCCGGCAGGCCGACCTCGTGGGCGATTTCCTTGACGGTCGCCTCGCTCGTCGTCAACAGGTGGCGGGCCAGTTCCATGCGGCGCAACAGGATGAAATGCGGCACCGCCACGCCGTAGCGGCGGCGGAAAAGCCGCGCGAGATAATTCTGGATCAACCCGGACTCCTCGGCCAGCGCGGGGATGGCGATCACGTCCTTCAGGCGCGTCTCGATGAGTTCGAGCAGCGTCAGCATGGCTTTTTCGACCCGAGAGGACACGGGTT
>CALMVM010000405.1:1247-6381 GCA_937873255.1 uncultured Verrucomicrobiota bacterium
GAGCGCGAGGGTGAGCATTAATTCCTGCATCCCGGCCGACGCCGCCGCGAGCGCGAGGGCGCGTTTGCGCGGGTCCGCGTGCCCGGCGCGCCGGTGCAGGTCCGTGATCCACCAGATGCGCTGGCGGATCGAGCCGGAGCCCATCCCCAACCGCAGGTGCAGCGGCAGCTTGAGCGCGTGGGTTTCGTCGGGCTCCGGCGCGGGGGTGCAATGGAAATGGATGCACAGGTGGTAACCGTTGCGCGGCAGGTGGTAATGCGAATCGATCTCGGCCGGGGTGAGCGTCAAATCGCCGGGGCGCAACTCGTACTGCCCCTCGCCGATGTGGATGCGCCCCTCGTAGTCGTGCTGATGCAGCACGACCGTCGGCGAGCGGTAGACGTAGCCCCGGCTTTTTTCCAGCATCGGGAACCGTCCGGCGCGGACGATTTCGGGCCGGTGCAGCGCGGACCAGGCAAGCGTGGCAACGGTGGATAGCTCCATTTTGTTGAATTATTACCACGGTTCGCAAAAAGTTCCAACTGTTCGCCCGGACGGCACGATGGCACGATGGCCGCATGACCTCCTTCGAACTTAACGCCAGCGAAGCCAGGGAATTCTTCACCGAACACGGGTATTACCTCGCCAAAAACGTGTTTTCTCCCTCGGAAGTCGAAGAACTGGAAGGCGATTTCGACCGGATCGTCGTGCAACTCCAGGGCTCCCGCGAGGACGTGAACGCGCAATGGCAAGGCGCGGCCATGGACCGGCTCGGCGCGAAAAACACCGTCGTCGTCCACACGCACAATGTGCAGAATTATTCCGCCCGCTGGCTGCGGGCGTTCCAGCACCCACTCTTTCTCGAAGCAACGGCGACGATCCTCGGGCCGGACATCGTTTTGCACCACAGCAAGCTTTTCCAGAAGCCGCAGGGCAAGGGTTCGCCCTTCCCGATGCACCAGGATTGGTCGTACTTCCCGACCGTGCAGGATACGATGATCGCGGGCGTCGTCCACGTCTCGGAGGCGACCGACGACATGGGTTGTTTCCGCGTTTACCCCGGCACGCACCGGCTCGGGCGGGTGCAGGGCATGGGCGGCATGGGCGACGACGAACACGCCGACCTCAAGACCAAATATCCGCTGGAAAACGCCACCGTGCTCGAAGCCGGTCCCGGCGACGTGTTGTTTTTCCACTATTGCCTGCTCCACGGCTCCAATCAGAACGTGTCCGACAAGATCCGCAAAACGGTGCTCGTGCAGATGTATTCCGGCCGCGACCGGGTGGAGGACGGCGTCAAGCACCCCAATGCCCGCCTGACCCTACAGGGCTGGAACCACGCCGCGAGCCGGGCGAGCGAGAACAAGGATTGACCGACCTCCCACCGCTCAGGCGGTCCGGCGGACGGCGTCCACGAAGTTGCGCAGCATCGTCAGGCCCGCGTCCTGGCTTTTCTCCGGGTGGAACTGCACGCCCATCGTGCGGCCTTGCTCGACGGCGGCGGCGAACGGTCCGCCGTAGTCTGTCGTGGCCGCGACGACGCCGGGATCGGTCGGCGTCGGGTGGTAGGAATGCACGAAATAAACGTGCGAACCGTCGGCGAGTCCGCGCCACAGCCGGGCGTCGGGCCGTTGGAATTGGAGGGAATTCCAGCCGATCTGCGGCACCTTGAGACCCGGCGCGCGGAAGCGTTGCACCGCCCCGGCGAACCGCCCGAAGCCCGCGACGCCGGGGGTTTCCTCGCTGGACTCGAAGAGGAGTTGGTAGCCCAGGCATACCCCAAGAAAGGGTTTGTCCTCGCGCAGCCACCCGGCGAGGGGTTCCCACAGACCACGCGCGTGGAGTTGGCTGGCGCAATCACCGAAAGCCCCGACGCCGGGCAGCACGACGGCGTCCATCTCGCCGAGACGCTCGGGGGAGGCGAGCAGTTCGACGCGCGCGCCGATCTTGGCGAGGGCTTTGCCGACGCTGCGCAGGTTGCCGCTGCCGTAGTCGATCAGGCCGAGGAGTGGGTCCTGCATTTCTGAAGCATAACCCGGATTCGCGCCTGCGCACACTGCGCGTCGATGCCTCAGTGTTTCTGCGGGGTGGCGACCATGCCCATCGTCCTCCCGCAATCCGGCGGCGTCGGCGTCGGCCGGACCTCGTGGGGCGGGCCAGGCTTGCCCATCGTGCGGCGCGTATCCGCGCACCCGGCGAAAAACAACGGGGCGACCAGAGCCAGCAGCGCGGCGAGCCCGCCACGAACCGTGCGGGCGGATCGTCCCAGCAAACGCCAACGCGACGCCGTCACCATCGAGCCGTCCGCTCTCGATAGAAAGGTGACGCAGGTTTCCCCGCCACGCCGGGCCAACACGGCCTCGCCCGCGCGACGCGACATCGCGGAAAGATCGATGACGTAAAGCCTGCACTAGTCGCAAAAGCGACGCCGGTCGTCCCCTTTCATCCCGTCCCAGGATTTGGGACAGCGGAAACTGATCTCGGGCGGTCTCGGCAGGTTGCTCATACCAGAGACAACGCACGACCAAGCCGAAATCTTAGGAAGAAATCCTATCCCGACAGACTACCCTTCGTGCTCGGCACTCCCGTTACACGCGGGTCGATGCGGCAGGCGTGGTCCACGGCTTTCGCCAATCCCTTGAACACCGCCTCCGCGAAATGGTGCGCGTCGCGCCCGTAGAGAATCTCGACGTGCAGATTGCAGCCCGCGTGCACGCTGAACCCGCGCAGAAATTCCTCGACGAGTTGCAGCGAAAACCCCTTCCCCGCCATCAAGCCCGCCGCCGGACCAAGCTCGACGGGCAGCCGGTATTCGAGAAAAGGCCGCCCGCCGAAATCGATCACGACCCGCGCGAGGGTCTCGTCCATCGGCAGATAAGCGTGGCCGTAGCGCGTGAGCCCCCGCTTGTCGCCGAGCGCCTGTGCGAACGCCTGCCCGAGCGTGATTCCCACGTCCTCGACCGTGTGGTGGCTGTCCACCGCGAGGTCGCCGTCGGCCTTCACGGTTAGGTCCATGAGGCTGTGCCGCGCGAACAGCGTCAGCATGTGATCGAAGAACGGCAGTCCGGTATCGATCTGCGATTGCCCCGAACCATCGACGATGAGATCGAGCGCGATCTGCGTTTCACTGGTGCGGCGTTCGATGTGAGCCTGACGCGGAGTCATGTTTTTCAACGCTCCAGTTCCTTGCGCAGACTCAAGTGCAGCATCCCGAGCACGAGCATCGAGAAGCCAACCAACACCAGGCTGTTGACGAGATGCACGCTCGTCTTGTGATGGAAGATAAATCGGTACGCGCCGAAGAACACGTTCAATTCTCGTTGCTTGCGTTCCTCGTTGCGATAATCCGTCTGCTCCATTTCGGCCTTGGAAACGAGGTCGGTGATCTTCTGGTTGACGTAGAGTTGCTCCGCCGTCACGCGTTTCTCGGGCTCCACGCCGTGGGTGTGGTCGGGCACTTCGATCTCCGGCAACGGCAGACGCGCCTCGATGTCGTCGATCTCGTGCAACGCGATGTCCACCTCGGCAGCCGTACTCGCTTCGAGGCCCGACAAACGGGCGAGGAGTTCCTTCAAGCCATCCATGCGGTCGCGTTCCTCGGGCTTGAGGGTCAGGCCGATCCCTTGGAGACTTTCCTCGCGGTCGGCGAGTGCCTGGATGGCGGCCTGGATGTGTTCCTGCCGACCCGTGAGAGGGTTCATCTTGGCCTGCGCGACGACGAGCCCCTCGTAGCTCCAACGCATCGGCATGAATTGGCAAATGAGCGGCACCTGGAGCTTGCTGCGCGCTTCGTCCTTACCCGATTTTGCATCGGCGGGATGGTTGGCGACCCATTTGCGGACCGTGTACACGAAGTCGAGGTTGCGGTTCATGTCCTCGTACTTGATGAGCGCCCCGCCCATGATGATCTGCGGGATCAGGATGAGCGGCACGATGTTGACCGCCGTCTTCGCGTCGGCGACCAGCGAGGAAATCAGCAGCCCCAGCGCGACGCCCGCGAACGTCGTCAGCGACGTGTACCACAGGTAAATCCAGAACATCCCCCGGATCTGGAGGATGTAGTCGCCGATCAACAGGAACAACACGCACTGGACCAACGCGAACAAACACAGCGTCCCCATCTTCGCCGCGATGTAATACGGCAGGCGGATCTTGAGGTTGCGCTCGCGTTGGAGCACCACTCTATCGCGGATGATGTCGTCCGCGCTGTTGGTCAGTCCCAGGAACATCGCCACCGTCACGCCAAGAAACAGGTAGATCGGGATGTGGTATGACCCGGCGAAGTCATAGTCGCCCTTTTCGCTGTAGCGCAGCACCAGGGCGATGAGCGCGGAAAGCAGCGGGGCCTCGAACAGCGTCGTGATGACGTTGACCCGGTTGCGCATCTTGCTGAAAAACGCCCGGTGCAAGAGCGTCTTGAACTGCGTCCACTCGTCGCGCCAGCGCACGCCGATCCACCAGCGCCGCCGCGCCGGATGCGGTCCGAGCGGGGCAGTCGTACGCGTGGTGGTCTCGCGCTTGAGCGGGACCTGCCGCACGTCCTGCAAGAGCCGGTAGCTCTCGTACTTGTCGCGCCAGAACTCGGGCGAGAATCTTCTCGCCGGCACGAACTGGCCCCGGGCGTTTTCCTCGTAGATGATGTCGCCGCTCATGTCGCGCAGCGGCGTTTCCAACACGTCGAAGATGTATTCCGGCCGCGTGCTGCCGCAGGCCGCGCATCCTTCCACGTCGACGTTGTGCTGCTGCTGGTTCTCGGCCTGCGCGAAGTAATTGAGCGCCTCCGTGGGCGTGCCGAAGAACACCAACCGGCCGCCTTTGTCGAGCAGGACGACTTTATTGAACGTCTGGAAAATCTTCGAGCTGGGCTGGTGGATCGTCACGAGCACGATCTTGTTGTGGCTCATGCTCTTGATGATGTCGATGACGTGCTCGCTGTCCTTGCTGGACAGGCCGCTGGTCGGCTCGTCGAAGAGGTAGATGTCCGCGAGGCCGATCATGTCCAGGCCGATGTTGAGCCGCTTGCGTTCCCCGCCCGAGAGCGACTTCTTGACCACGCTGCCGACCAAAGAACCGCGCCTCTCGTAGAGGCCGAGTTCGATCAGATTGACGTCGATGCGCCGGGAACGCTCCCGGGCGGAGAGGTGCGGCGAACGCA
>CALMVM010000406.1:0-4577 GCA_937873255.1 uncultured Verrucomicrobiota bacterium
ACCCGGACCCGACCAACCCGGCCGTCACCACGCAAAAGATCACCTATCGTTTCGACCACGGCGCCATCGTGCGCAACGATCCCTGGCAGGCGCTCTCGTACGACGCGGGCTCGGGCAAGTACGTCGCCACGGGTCCGGTGACGATTGCCTCCAACATGGACGCGTTCCCGACCATCACGGCCGACGCCTCGCAGACCGACGGCTCGGTGGTGCGTTACAACGTGACGTTCCACTCGATCTTCCAGCCGCTGGCGGCCAACGACGCCACGAACGCCATCACCCTGCACAACGTCACGTTTATCCGTAGCAAGAATTTGGCGCGCTAGGAAAATGACGAATGACGAATGACGAATGACGAATGACGAAAATGACAGAGGCAGCAACATCCATGGGAGAGCACTACGCCGCGCGTCATTGCTGGCGGCATGACCGAGCCGGCATCTCTCCTTTCGTCATTCGTCATTGCCCTCGCCGCCGCGGCGAGTCCGGCTCCGCCATCGTCTTCGTGCTGCTGACGATCTGCGTGCTCTCGGTCGTGGCGGCCAGCCTGTTGTTCACCAACGTCTCGCGCTACCAGACCGCCTTTCAGAGTGCGAGCTGGCAGGAGGCCATCGTGGGTAGCGAGGCGGGGATCGATCTCGTCATGAACGAGCTGCGCAAGCGCGTCATCACCGGCCCGACCGCCGCCTTCCAGACCAACTGGAACCCGGCCAACCCGAAGACGGGCAAGGCTTACGCCAACTTCGGCCGCGCCTTCCCCGCCAACAACCAGCCCTACCAGATCGCCACCCACTCGGGCGAAGGCAACAACGCCTTGCAGGTGCGCGTGTTCGTGGACGTGCCCGGCAGCGACGCCGGCACCAACTTCGCGCAGGTCAACGACACTTCCTTCATCTCCCAGATCGATAATCCCAACCTGCGCGACCCCGACGGCGTGGACCGTTCGCGCTGGCTGTTCCGCATCAAGAGCCTGGGCATCACCGGCCTGACCGGCCCGCCCCGGCCCAACCTCAACAAGTACGACAACCTCCTGCGGCGTTTCTCGTTCTTCACCGACTGGCGCACGGGCCGCGCCGTCGCCTCGCCGCAGGTCGCGCGGCTGGTCGAGGCCGTCGTCCGGCCGCGAACCGGATTTCGCAACGCCCTGATGGCCGACGTGAAGATCGACCTCTCCAACCAGGACGTGCTCATCAACAGCTACGATTCCAGCAAGGGCGTCTACAGCCTCTCCAACCACGGCAACGAAGGCAACATCGCCACCAACGGCCAGCTCATCAACGCCAACCACGCGGTCGTCGAAGGCAACGCGATGACCAACAACGGCACGGTCGACGACGCGCAGAACGTCACCGGCCAGCAGAGCAGCAATTTCTACCAGGAACTGCCGCCGATCACGGTTGCTTCGCTCAACCCCGCGTGGTCCTCCGTGACCAACGGCGGCACCCTGGTTTCCAGCAAAACGTACACCGCCAGCACCGACCCGAACAACCCAACCCTCGTACGGGTCAACGGGATCAACCTGCCCGACGGCGGGCAGGTCATCAACCTCGTCTCCCCCGCCGCCGCCAAGTCCTCCAATTCTCCTACGTACATCAAGCTCTACGTGCAGGGCGACGTGTCGACGACGGGCAGCAGCTACATCAACCTCGATCCGAACGTCAACGCGATCTTCTACGTCACCGGCAACGTCAGTTTGCAGGGAGCGGGCATCATCAATAATTCCTACCTCGCCTCCCACCTTTTGCTCAACGGCCTGCAACCTACGGCGAACAAGGATGGGTCGTTCCCGCCGCGTGGCATCGACGTGGCGACGACGCAGGATTTCGAGGGCATCATCTATGCGCCGAACTACGATCTGAATCTCGCGCTCAAGGCCGCCTCCTCAACCGGGACTTCCCTCGCCATGCTCAACCAGAGCCAGATCAACAATCTGCTCGGTCAGATCACGAACCTCCAGCACGACCTGGCCCATCAGCAGGATGAATACGCCAGGCAGTTGGCGGAATACCAGAAGAGCGGGGACAACGGATCGTTAAAAAAAATGCAGGAGGCCCAGCAAAAGATCACCAACGACCAGACACAGATCGCCGCGCTCCAGCAACAACTGGCGACGCTGGACGGCAGCCTGAACCCCGCGTCGTCCTCCGACGACCACGCGCAAGGCTACAACGGCATTTACGGCGGGTTCGTGGCGCGGACGATCCGCGTGGCGAACAAGACGCACGTCCACTACGACGAGACCCTGCGCACGGCCGGGCCGGTGAACCACTACGAGATCGTCAACTGGTTCGAGGACAACCTGAGCCACGACGCGAACGGCGGCGCGGAGGCGTTCTGGTGGCCCGCGCCGTAGGCGCATCCAACCAAGGTAGGGATGGCTCTCCGAGCCGTTCCCTAGATTCTCTGGTCATGCGCGCGGGTCAATCTCGCAAATCCAAAATGTAAGGCCACCCCTTCGCTTCCTCCACCAGCCCGGTGCGCACCGGATTCTGCCGGATATATTCCGCCTTCTCCTCCAAGCTCTCATTGCCGCGCAATCGGTGCTCGAAAAAACCGCGCTGCCAAACGATTTGGTGTTTGGTCGCGGCATATCGCTTCCAATTCTCGATCACAGCCTCAATGCGATACTGCCGGTTGAACGCGGCGATCATATGCACATGGTCAGGCATCAGGACGAACACCCAAAGGAACCACTTTTGTCGCGTGTAGTAAAAGCAAGCGGATTCAAGTAGCGCCTTGCCGATACCGGGCACGCAAAGTTGGTTTTCACCGCGCTGCTTGCAGCAAATCGTGATGAAATAATCGCTTGCATCCGGATCGATCCACGGCGGCACATCGTGATCGAAGACACGGCGGCCTGTTTGCTCGAACTTCGGACGGCCCGTTGGTTCCATTGTGGTGTCGAAGAGGCAGAAAATCTAGGGAACGGCTCGGAGAGCCATCCCTACCTTGGTTTCGATGCGCCTACGGCGCGGCGGGCATTCTGGTCATCAAGCCGTCAGCGCGGCGCGTTCGTCTTCCAGCGCGCCGGCGGTTTTCTCCAGGAAATAATCGTACCCGCCGACGTACGGCGAGACCTGCCCCGCACGGACATGGAGCACCTTCGTCGCCAGCTTGCGGATGAAATACACGTCGTGCGAGATGAACACCAGCGTGCCCGCGTACCGCTCCAGCGCCAGCACGAGCGACTCGACCGTGAGGATATCCAGGTGCGTCGTCGGCTCGTCCATCAGCAAGAGATTCGGCGGATCGACGAGGAACTTGATCAGGTTGAGCCGGCTCTTTTCGCCACCGGAGAGAACCTCCGTCTTTTTATAGATGTCGTCCTTGCGGAACAGGAATGACCCGAGAATGGCTCGGGCCTCGTCCTCGCGCACGGTCGGTGCGCTGTCCATAACTTCCTCTAGTACGCTCTTGCCCGCCGTCAGGGTGTCGGCGCGATGCTGCGAAAAATACCCGATGCGCGAGTTGTGCCCCTCGCGGCGTTCGCCCTTCTGGAACGGCAGGACGCCGGCCAGGATTTTTAATAACGTCGATTTGCCTGCGCCGTTCGGCCCGACGAGCACCGTCCTTTCCCCGCGTTCCACGTCCAGGTTCAACCCCCGGTAGACGACGTGGTCGCCGTACGCCATGTGGATGCCTTCCAACCCGAGCGCCCGCTGCCCGCCGCGCGGCGGCTCGGGGATCTGGAAACGGAACGGTTTCTTCGGCGGCACGGGCTTGTCGATCTTCTCCATGCGCTCGATCTGCTTGAGCTTGCTCTGCGCTTGCGACGCCTTCGACGCCACCTGCCGGAACCGCTCGTAGAAATCCTGCAAGCTGGCGATTTCCTTTTGCTGGTTTTTGTACGCGGCGACCTGTTGTTCGTAGTTGGCCTCGCGCTGGCGCAGGAACTCGGAATAATTGCCCGTGTAATGCACCAGCCGTCCGTCGGCCACGTCGTAAACGCTCTCGGTGACCTCGTCCATGAACGCGCGGTCGTGCGAGATCACGAGGATCGCGCCGGAGTACGTCTTCAGGTAGTTTTGGAGCCACAACAGCGAGAGCAAGTCGAGGTGGTTGGTTGGCTCGTCGAGCAACAATAAATCGGGCTCCATCACGAGCAACCGCGCCAGGTGCGCGCGCATGATCCAGCCGCCGCTCATCTCGCGCGCGGCGCGGGTGTAGTCGGTCGTGCGATAGCCCAGGCCCGCGAGCATTTTTTTGGCCTTGGCCTCGACCTGCGGATTGTTGAGCGCCTCGTGCTTGGCGTGCGCTTCGAGATACGCGGGGCTCGAAACGTCGCCGGCCGCTTCGAGTTCCTTCAGACGCGCTTCGAGCATCGGCACGTCGCCCGTGCGGCCGGTGGCGAGGTCCAGGACGGTCTCGTCGCCGGCGGGTTCGCTCTCCTGCGGCAGGTAGCCGATCATCGTCCACTCGTCGCGCTCGACGGTGCCGGCGTCGGGCGGCTGGTGGCCGAGGATGACGGAAAAGAGCGTCGATTTGCCCGCGCCGTTGGGGCCGACGCGCGCGCCGCGCGCGCCGGAGTTGACCTGCATGGCGGCATGTTAGAAGAGGGTGCGGCCCCCGCCGGGTTT
>CALMVM010000406.1:4621-4877 GCA_937873255.1 uncultured Verrucomicrobiota bacterium
GGGCAGTCGAGGCGCGCCGTGCGCGCGCCGATCCGACGAATCCAGCGGCAGCGTCAGGGACAGGCTCTGCGTCGGCAACACCGCGTTCCAATCGGTGATGAGTTTCTTGTACGCCTCGCCGACGGGGCGGATCTTGCGGTCGAGATCGAAGAGGCCCAGCGGGTTGAGCACGCCGTTGCTCTCGCGCAGGGCCGTTTCCCAATCGACCTGGTCGGTCAGCGAATACCACGTGAAACCGACCACCGGCACGCCGCTG
>CALMVM010000406.1:4887-18461 GCA_937873255.1 uncultured Verrucomicrobiota bacterium
CAATACGACGCCTCGTCGCCGCGCGGACCCTGCCATGTATTGGTCTCGGTGTGCATGACCGGCAGCCGGTAACGTTCGTAATATTGCCGCGTGATCTCGCAGTAGCCGAACACCTCGCCCGCCGGCTGCGTGTTGCCGTCGGCGGCGACGCGGTGCTCGTTGGTCACGTAATAATCGTTGCCCATCACGCAATGGTGGCGCACATCGTTTTCCAGGAAGTACCGGTACTCCGCGCGCGTCATGCCGTTGTCCATGAGGAACTCGTACATCTCGCTGTTGACGCGCCGGCCGTAGTTGAGGTCGAGGGAAAGGAAGCGCTCCTCGTTGAGAATCTCCGCGTGCTTGATGGCGGCCGGGCTTTCCGCGTGGAAATACTCGCTCGACTCGCTCTGGATGAAGAGTGCGTCCGCGCGCACGGCGAGGATCGCGCGCATCGCCAGGACGTTGGCCTTCACGAGGTGCTTGAGCGCCGTGACAAACCCACGGTTGTGTTGGAGCTGTTCGTTCCACCAACCGTAGCGCCCCGAGAACATCGCGCACACGTACATCTCGTTGACCGGCGTGTAGAGCTGCACCCACGGGAAGCGCAGCGCGAACGCCTCCGCGTAGTCCGCGAACAGGCGCGGGAAATCCGGGTTCTGGAAATTGCCGATCCAGTCCGGCACGCCGAAGTGGCACAGATCGACAATCGGCGTGATCCCCCGCGCGCGCAGGTCCGCGAACGTCTCGTCGGCGAATGTCCAGTCGTAGCGGTCGGGGCCGAGGTGCGTCCGGTACAACGGCGGGCCGTAGCGCAGGAAACGCAAGCCGAGGGATTGCGTGCAATCGAAATCCTCGCGCCAGCGCGCGTAGTGGCCGCACTTCTCCATCTCGTCCACGCGGGTGCGTCCGCCGTGGATCGTCGGGTTGCTGTTCTCGATGCCGGTGGCGAAGATGAAGGTGGGGGCGGCCGTCACACCCCCACGGTCGCGGCGTTTCGTCCCGTGTTCAACGCCGGCTTCCGGCCGGTCACGGCACCACGGCGTGAAAGGCCACGTCCGCCTTCGGACCTTTGCCGCCGGATTTTTCACCGCCGTGCACGGTCCCGGTGAGATCCTTGCCCATCGCTCCGCCGAGCTTCAGTTCGAAGAGGCCCGAGACGCTCGCCTGTTTGCCCTGGTCGTACGTGTCGCTGCGGTACACGACGCCTTCCGCGTTCAGCCAGAGGACCAGACCGGTGAACGCCGGGTGCGCCATCATCAGGTCAAATTCACTCGTCCATTTTTCGGCCGGCAGTTTCTTGTCCGAAAGGATCAGGATCGTGGGTTTGTCCGCGTCTTTCCTGTCGATGAAAGCGGTGGCGTTGGTGAGCATCACGGCCGGTTTGTCCTCCGGCGAGAAGGTTCCTTTCGCCGAACCGACGGGCAAGGCGGAAGGCTCCGCCGGAGCCGACCGGACGGCCAACGGAGCGATGGGCCCTGCCGTCAATAAGAGGATGGTGAGGACGCGGCGAAGGCAGGGCGAGGAGAAACGGGGGGCAGAGGGCATGAAAGAATTCATTGGAACGGTGTTTTCAGGGTGATGGATCACGGGGATCCGTAAATCACGCGGACTTCCCTCTTTGATTTTCCAGAAAGCGCGTCGGGAATGACACGAAAGTTTGCCGGTGCTCCTGGCCTGTACCGCGCGGAGGGCGACGGCACGGCGAGCTTGCCGAAGATGCGCTTGCCCACCGAACTTGCCTGACTTGCAACCGTCGGGCTTCACGGCATCGTTGCATCGGAACACTTCACCGCTCTTTTCCCATGGACCAACCGCTCCTGCCCACCGACGCCAGCCTCGCCGCGCTCCACTGGCGCTACGCCACCAAGAAATTCGACGCCTCCAAGAAAATCCCCGCCGACCTGTGGGCGAAGTTCGAGCAGGCGCTGGTCCTCTCGCCGTCGTCGTACGGTTTGCAGCAATATAAATTCGTCGTCGTCACCGACGCGGCGCTGAAGGAAAAACTCAAGCCCGCCTCGTACGGCCAGTCGCAGATCACGGATTGCTCGCACCTCGTGGTTTTCTGCGCACGCACGGATGTCACCGACGCCAACGTCGATCACTACCTCGAACGCATCTGCCAGGTGCGCGGCACCGACCTGACGCACCTCAAGGAAGGTTTCGGCAAGGTCATCAAAGGCGACGTGGTCCACGGGCCGCGCCACGCGCTCATCAAGGAATGGTGCGCGCGCCAGGTGTACATCGCGCTGGGGCAGTTGATGTTTTTCGCCGCGCTCAGCAGCGTGGACATCTGCCCGATGGAAGGCTTCGAGAACGACAAGTACGACGAAATCCTCGGGCTGACCGCGCAGGGTTATCGCGCGACCGTGCTCGCGGCGGTCGGCCACCGCGCGGACGACGACGGCGCGGCGAGCCTGCCGAAAGTGCGCATGCCGGCCGAAGAACTTCTGGACCGACGCTAGCGGATTCGGGCAGAGTGCGTCCTTGTTGAAAGCCGTCTCTTCCAGCCGATTCCGCCGTTTGGCCGCCGCCGTGGCCGCTGCCGCCGTCGTGGCGCTGGCGGCGGGTGAGATGCGCGCGCAGGAAACGCTGGCTCCGGCCCCAACGCCGACACCGACGGCGGGTCCGTTCGCCAAGCCGCGCTACGCGGCGTTGGAAAACGAGTTGGCGCTGTATTCGCCGTTCGAGTCGCCGTGGGCGGAGATCAAGGTGAACCACGCGTTCGAGACGCACCTGTTCGGGTTGATGCGCGCGGAGGTGCGGCTGTGGGATCTGCAAAGCCAGCTCGCCGCGCCCGAAGGGAATCCCGCGCGCGAATCGGCCGCCGAGATTTCGCGCATCGTCCACGAACAAATCCTCGCCGAGGTCGTCGAGGCGCTGCCGATGTTGCAAAAGACGCCGAACAAAGCGTTCGCGCAGTTGCTCGTGCACCAGTTGGAAGCTTACCCGTACGAGTGGCGGGAGGAAGGATCGGAGGAGCTGTTGCCGAGCCTGCGCAAGCTGGCCGACCCGACGTCGGGTAAGCTCGATTCGCCTGGAAATGGCGGTGGTCGGAGAAGACGGCGAGGAAACGGCTAGAGAAGTTTCATTTGAACTGTAGCCACGGCTACACCTTTGCTTGAGCCATTCTAACAAGGCATTGCTCCCTCCGGAGCGCCAACGGCACGGCTTCATAAAAGCCTAGGGCAACGCCCTAGGAATGTGTAGATCATTTCCGAGAGCCCTGTAGGGGCGACTCATTCCCGGTGGCGGGCGCAGATGAGTCGCCCCTTCAGGGCTCGGTGGAAACTCATTCTCCACCTGGGGCGTTGCCCTAGGCTTTTATGAAGCCGCGCCGTTGGCGCTCCGGAGGGAGTGCCGGGCGTTGCGTGATGTGTGACTCTTTGCCTTCGCACGCAACCCGCCCATTCAGCCTGCGGGTTTTCCGTCCGCCAGTTCGCGCACGCGTTCGACCACGCGCGCCGTGCCGTCGAACGTCCCCGTTTTCGCGGCGAGGTTGGCTCGAAAACCGTCCAACCCGCGCTCGAACGCCTCGAAGATTTCCTTGCCCGGCCGAGGGTCGGTCGAGAACGCCCCGTAACCGAGCGCGCGCACGTGCCACGCGTTGATGAACTGCTCGAACAACCGTGCGATGGGGAAGCACAACACCGGCTTGCCGAAGTGCAGCGCCTCGCAAATCAGGTTGTGCCCGCCGTTGACCACGGCGTACGCGCAGGTGGACAAGTCTTCGAGGATCCCCTTGTCGTCGAAGGGTTTGAAAAGGAGATTGCCGCGCCGGTGTTCGCGTTCCGCGCCGTAGCCGTAGACGATGACGGGGCGTTTGAGTTCGTTCAGCGGTTCGAGCAGCGGGCGGAACGTCGCGCTGGTCTGGTAGACGAGGACGTGTTGCCCATCGCCGGGTTGGACGGCCGTTACCGCCGGACGCAACACGGGCGGCAGGAGTTCGTCCACGTCGCCGCGACCGCGCCGGCGTTTTCGCAGCGGCGGATGGAAGAAGCTGACGATGAGGTGTTGCCGCGTGAAATCGAACAACAGGTAGTCGTTGAGCATCGCCAGCGACCAGCTCAGGCGTTCGGACGGCGGCACCGGGTAGCGGCAGGCCTTGAGCACGTGCGAATGATCGAGCGACACGCACCGCAATCCCGCGCGGCGGCACGCGATAGGCAGGTAAAACTCGCGGTCGCAAATCGCCAGGTCGGGTTGGAAATCGTCGATGACGCGGCGCAGTTCCTTGAGGACGCGGGGCAACTCGACCAACCGCCCGCCGATCTGGCCGACCACGCGCGAGACCGACACCCGCCCCTTGTGATGAACGGTGCGCAACACCGGCACTTCGTGGACGCGCCAGCCGCGCCCGCGTTCGCCCATGGTCTCGGGCACGCGCCCACCGCCGACGAACAGGAACTCGTGCTCGGGCATGAGACGCTCGACGATGGCCTGCGTGCGCATGACGTGCCCGTAGGTGTTGCCCATCACGCCGTAGAGGATTCGGGACATTGGGGAATGACGAATGACGAATGACGAAGGGTGGAAAGAGCAGAGGGGCGTACGCGAGGAGCAGGACGACTGGAACGAGGAGCTTAATCTAGAGTTTGTTCTTTCGATTTCCATCCTGCATCATCAATACAGTCGGCGTTTCTCTTTTCTGGCCTTCGTCATTCGTCATTTCCGATGTTGCGCTACCGCCGCCTGCAAATCTTCGTCGCCGCGGCGCTGGCGTTGGTGATGGCCATAGGGCTGGGCGGGACGCTGACGCCCTCGCACGAGATTTTTCCGTTCGCGTCGTGGTTTTTGTTTTCCCTGGTGCCCGGCCGGCGCAGTGAGTTCGAGGTGATCCTGCGCGTCATCGACAATAAACCCGTCGAGCCCGGCCGCCCCTTCCGGCAGGCCGATTTCCTCGTGCACCATCCCCACTCCATCGTGATCCACGAGATCATCCAAAAACTCGGCGCGGCTGAGGAGGCGCGCGACGCCAAGACCAGCCGTGCGCTGCGTCGGCAGATCGAGGGGGAGTTCGATCCCGCCATCTCGCGCTACGACCTCGTGCGCGTCACTTACAAACCCGTCGAACGCTGGAAAACCGGACGCGTGCAGGACACGGCCGTCGTGCGTTCCTTCGCCACCGGTGAGAACTGACGCCGCCACCGCCTTCCTGCGCCGGACGCGCCGTCTCCTGGCCGGGGGGCCGCCGTTCGGATTGGACGCTGTTCCGCCCGGCGAGACGTTGCGCGAACACACCCGGCGCTTCACGCTGTCGCAGGCGCTCGTCCACGCGTTTTACGCGTTCCTGTTGTATCTGGCCATCGCGCAGATGACCGAGATCCCGGTCTACGCCGAACGCTCCGCGTTCCACCCGCTCTGGCCCGTCGGTTGGCTGCGCTACGGCGATCCGACCAACCCGATCCGCGCGCTGTTCGTGTTTTTCCTGACCACGACGATCCTCGCCGCCGCGCTGCCGGGCTGGCGAACGGTCCGCGCGCTGGCGTTCGTGGGATTGCTGGAATACGTCGCGCTCAAGAATTCCTACGGCAAGATCGGCCACAGCATGCACTTGCCGCTTGTGACGGCAATGCTGCTCGTCTTCCTGCCGCATGGGTGGGAACGGCCCGCGCCGCGCACCGACCGCGCCTTGCGCCAGCGCACGCTGCTGGTGTTCTGGATGTGTGGGGCCGCCGTGCTGCTGTCCTACACGATGAGCGGCCTGGGCAAGCTCGGCGGCGCGCTCTATCAACTCGCCCGCCTAGAACCCAACGCCTTCGCCCCCGGCGCGCTCGGCGCGCACATCGCCCAACGCCTGCTCCAGACCGATTCGCACAGCCTGCTGGGCGCGTGGATCATCGATCACCCGTGGCTGACGTGGCCGGCCATGCCGTTCGCGGTCTACCTGGAATTATTTTCGTTCGTCGTCGCCTTCCGCCCCGGGCTGTCGCGGCCGTGGGCGGCGGTGCTGATTATCTTCCACATCGGCAATTACTTCACGCTGACCATCGCTTTCCCGCCGAGTTGTTTCCTGCTCGCGCTTTTCTTTTTCCGCTCGCCCTTCGAGCCGGACAAGACCCCATGGCGAAAGCTGCTTTTTGATGTACCATTGCTCGGCGGTATGCTGAA
The DNA here is from genome assembly GCA_937873255.1 of uncultured Verrucomicrobiota bacterium. Taxonomy (GTDB): domain Bacteria; phylum Verrucomicrobiota; class Verrucomicrobiia; order Chthoniobacterales; family SZAS-18; genus CAHJWO01. Next base: position 10,978 of record CALMVM010000406.1, read on the forward strand.
ATCTCTGAAATCCGTCCCATGGAGGAGGGCCGAAGTAAGGACAAAGTAAATGCGGATGGCGTCCAAACGGAATCTGGCGACGGATGATTCTCCGTCAGGCGGGCGAAACCGGACGGCGGCGGCCGGGCTCAATCGATCTTTTGCGAGGGCGTGATTTGATGCCCCGACCACTCGTGCGCACTCTCATTCTCACTTCCAGCACCGGCGGCGGGCACAACATGCGCGCCAGTTCCTTCGTGCATTGGACGCACGAGACCCTCGGGGCTGGCGCGGCGGAGGAAATCCAGATCCACAAGTGTCTGGAAAACACCCACGGCCTGTACCGCTTCGGCGTGGGCCTTTACAACCGCATCCAGCGGCACATTCCCTGGGCGCACCACGTATACTTCAATTTCCTGGAAGTCGCCGGGCTGCACACCTCGCGGCGGCGACTCCTGGGGGTCAGCCGCTTCCGCGCGATCCTCGATCACGTGCGCCCGCAGGTCATCCTGAGCACGCACGGTTCGCTCAACCACGGTTTCTTCGAGCTCGCCCGCGAGCATCTCGGCGCGGAAAACGTGCGTTGCGTGACGTATTGCGGCGAGTTGTTCGGCCGCTACGGGTTCAGCCGGCACTGGGTCAACCCGCAGGCGGACCTGTTCATCGGCGCGGTGCCCGAGACGTGCGCGATGGCGCGCAGCCTCGGCATGCCGGCCGAACGCACGCTGGTCGGAGGTTTCCTGCTCAACCCGAGCTTTTACCGGAAAGCGCTCTCCGCGACGGAACGCGCGACGTTGCTGCAAAGCATGGGGCTGGACCCGGAGAAGTTCACGCTGTTGTTGTCCACGGGCGAGCACGGGGCGCACAACCACCTGGCGCTGTTGGAGGCGATCCACGCCCGGCAGCCGCGCAAGGATTTGCAGATCATCGCGCTGTGCGGACGCGACCCGCGCTCGTTGGAAGCCGTCCGCGCGTGGGCGAAGGCGCATCCGACCCTGCCCGTGCTGGCGCAACCGCATTCGCACATGATGCACCTGCTCATGCAGGCGTCGTCGGCCATCGTGGGGCGTCCTGGCACGGGCACGACGAGCGAGGCGATCATCAGCGGCTGCCCGATCATTTTCAACAATCTGGGCGGTTTCATGCCGCAGGAGTGGATTACCTTGCGGTACGCCAAGCGGCACGGGTTCGCGGCGGAGATCCACCGGCCGTCGAATTTGCCGGCGATCCTGGCGCGTTGGGCGGAACGTCCATGGGAATACGCGAACGTGCGCCAGCGCCTGATCGAATGCCGCCCGCCGCAGCATCCCACGGATGTGTTGCGGATGGTGTCGGACCTCGCGGCCGATTTGCCGCCGTCGCCCCCACCGCCCGCGCCGGCGTCGCTGCCGAACAAGAACCGCGACAAGCACATCAATCGCCGCCGCGAAGGCGACGAGGACGACGGGGCGGGCTGGTACGCGCCGACGCTCTGAGGCGTGGTGCGCAGGAATTCTGGATAGGCCGTTGCGGCCGGTCGTCCGGTAAGGTAGGGATGGCTCTCCGAGCCGTTCCCTATTTTCTTCTGGTTGGGCGTGGCCGCAGCGAACGTGATCCAGACGAATATTGGGAACGGCTCGGAGAGCCATCCCTATTTTGGGACGAACGCCTCCGGCGCAGATTTCTTGCTTCTCCCGTGCCCGATAAAATCCAGTTCCAAACCCTCCTCGCCCGCTTGCACCTGCACGCGGTGTTGCCCGCGCTGGAAGATCTGGTGAGACTCTCCCCCGAGGCGCGCGCGGTGGCGACCGGTTGGGATTTCTCGCTGCGTCTGCGGTTGGGCGATGCCGTGGCGACGCTGATCTCGCCGGGCGACGGCAGCCTCTCCGTTCATCCGCACGCGGACGCTCCCGCGCGGCTGACGCTGCGCTTCTTATCGGCCGTGCAGCTCAACCGTACGTTCCTCAACCGCCGCGCCCTGCCGCCGCTGCCCACGGCGGGTTTTTGGAACGTGGGCCGGGTCGGGCCGTTCACCAAACTGGCGAAGTGTCTCGACGCGGCGTTGCAGCCCGCCCCGGGCGCGTTGGAAAACGACGCGGTGTTGCGCGAGACGCACCTGCGGCTGCTTTTCCGCGTGCTGTTGGGTGCGATCCCGGTGCTGGCGGAGGGCGACCGCGTCACGCAACACACCCTCTCGCACACCCCCGACGGCACGGCGGAAATCCGCGTGCCCGGCCTGGGGTTGTCCGGTTGGGCGCGGTGGGTGCGCGGACGCATGACCGGCGGACCCGGCCCGGCCCCCGGCGGCGCGCCCGACGTAGTCATCACTTTCGTGGACCACGAGACGGCCGGCGCGGCGCTGCTCGGCTCACTCGATCCCAACGCCGCCGTCGGCCTGGGCAAGGTGGACGTGCGCGGGTTGGTCCCGCTCGCCGATGGGCTCAGCGTGGCGATGGACCGGGTCGAGCGTTACCTGAAGCCGGCCGGCATCGCGCCCGGCGCGCCGGCGATGGCGTTCAGCGGCGCGGCGGGGTGAGCGGTGGTCAGCAGGCGATCACCGTCAACCCGTCCACGCGGGCGAAGTGCGCGTCTCTCGCAATCAACGGCAAGTCTTTTTCCAAAGCGATCGCTGCGATCCAAATATCGTTTGTGGGAATGCGCTCTCCCCGCTGTTCCAAGTTGCAGAGCAACTCAGCGTAAAGAGACACGGTTTCTTCGGTGGCATAAAAGATCGGTCTGCCCCGAGTGATCGGTTCGATCCGACGGAACGCGGGCCCGAACTCTCGCGCCTTATGGATACCGACGAGCAACTCGGCCGCCGTGACAAACGTCAGGGCAAAGTTTCTACCGCTCATCACAGCGGCGGTTTTCGGCTCACGCCGGGATAGACGAATGATCGCGCTGGTGTCCGCGATGCAGTCCGCTCTCTGCCCACTCACAAAGGCTCCACGGGGTCGTCGATTTGTTCGCAGGCATCGTTGATGTCTTTCTCGAACTTGTCCCAATCTTCCTTGGTCATCTCCCCTTCCGGCAAATCTGCCGGCACGCTGGATCGGATGATATACACGCCCGGTTCTCCTTCCACGGGAACCATGTTGAACCACGATGCAATCTCCCGAATACTAGGAGTGGCGGTCTTCATCCGGACAAAATAAACTCCCGGCCCTTGAGAGGCAAGCCTTCCCCGCGCGGTTGCCCGCCGCATCTCTTTGGCCGAAACTGCCGCCTCAATGTCCCGCTCCTTCTCTCGTTCCCTGGCGCTGTTCGAGCGCGCCGCCCGCGTGATCCCCGGCGGGATCTACGGGCACACCAACCCCGCCGCCACGCTGCCGATGGGCTCGCCCTATTACGCCGTCAACGGCGAGGGGTGCCGCTACTGGGACATCGACGGCAACGAATACATCGATTACCTCTGCGGCTACGGCCCGCTCGTCCTCGGCTACCGGCACTCGGAGGTCGAAGCCGCCGCCGAGGCGCAGCGCGCGAAGGGAGATTGCTTCAACCACCCGACCCCGCTCATGGTGGACCTCGCCGAACGCCTCGTCGCGCTCGTGGATTTTGCCAAATGGGCCGTGTTCGGCAAGAACGGCTCGGACATGACCACCTGGTGCCTCCAGGTCGCGCGCGAGCACACCGGGCGAAAAAAAATCCTGATGGTTCACGGCGCTTACCACGGCAGCCATGCGTGGTGCACGCCAGGGCACGGTGGGTTAATCGAGGAAGACTACGCGCACATCCACGGCTTCCGCTGGAACGACCTCGAAGATTTCGAGCGTCTGCTCAAGACCCATCGCGGCCAGGTCGCCGGGGTGATCCTGACGCCGTTTCATCATCCGGCGTTCGCCGACAGCGCGCTGCCCGCGCCGGGATTTCTGAAAGGGATCGAAACCGCCTGCCGCCGCGAGGGCGCGGTGCTCATCCTCGACGACGTGCGCTGCGGCTTCCGGCTGCACCTCGGCGGGTCGCACCGGGTCTTCGGCTTCGAGCCGGACCTGATCTGTTTTTCCAAGGCGATTGCCAACGGCCACCCGCTTTCCGCCGCGCTCGGCCGGCCCGAACTCCTCAAGGCCGCCGGCAAGGTCTTCCTCACCGGCTCGTTCTGGAACAACGCCGTGCCGATGGCCGCCGCCATGTCCACCCTCGACGTGCTCGAACGCGACGATGTGCCCGCGCTTCTTGCCAAAACCGGCGCTCTCTTGCGCGAAGGCATGGAACGCCTCGCCGCCAAACACGGCCTGCCGGTGCGCTACACGGGCGCGGATGCGCTGCCGTTCATGTCGTTCGGGCAGGAGCGCAATTTCTTCCGCAGCCAGACGTTTTGCCGGGAGACGGTGAAACGCGGGGTGTTTTTCCACCCGCACCACAACTGGTTTCTTTCCGCCGCGCACACCCCGGCGGACATCGAGGAAACGCTTCTCGTCGCCGACGCGGCGTTCGAGGTGGTGAAGGAGGAATTCGCCGCTGCCGCGAGCGGAAAAGCCGGAGCCCCGCGATGATCCACGCCCGACGGATGACCGCCCGGCTGGAAGGCTCGTTCTGCGTCTTCCTGATCGGAATGCGCGTCAATCGGCTCTGGAAGGTCCACAAGTGGCTGCCGATTTCCCGCGACATGCCGCGCATGCTGGCGGAACTCCAGCGCCAACCCGAACTCGGGTTGCTCGGAGCGCATATTTGGTTCGGTGGGCGCACACTAATGGTGCAACAATATTGGCGGTCGTTCGAGGCGCTGACCGCGTATGCCCGCAACCCTGACCGTGAGCACCTGCCCGCGTGGAACCGGTTTCGCCAGCGCATCGGCGACAGCGGCGACGTGGGAATTTTCCACGAGACTTACCGCGTGACCGACGGCAACTACGAGGTGATCTATCACAACATGCCGCCTTTCGGCCTCGGCAAGGTCGGCCACCTCGAAGAGATCGGCGGCAAGCACCACACGGCCGGCGGCAGGATGGGGGAGTGAGTTGTTCCATGTGGAACAACGCAATCAGAGCCCACAGTTTTTCCGCACCGTCCACAGCATCAGCCGCCTGGGCAAAAACCGGTACGCCAGCGGGCCGCCGACCGCCTGCCAGAGATTGCCCACCGTTCGCAACACCCGGCGCGCCGCCGTCGCCTCGTCCGTGACGAGCCGGCAGATTACTCGCGCCACGGCCTCCGGTCCCGGCGCGCCGGCCATGCTGCGGTCGCTCGCGGCCAGCGACGCGCGCACCGCACCCGCGATGGGGTCGGCCGGGTCGTTCAGCTTTCGCCAATAGCTCATCGCGCGGTTGAACCCCGTGTCGATGTCGGCTGGTTGCAGATCGACGAAGCGCACGCGGTGTTCGCCGGGACGCGTCGGCGCGGTTTCCTCCATTTGCAGGCCCGCCGTGAACACGCTCAACGCCGCCTTCGCCGCGCTGTACGCCGCCCCGAACGGCAACGGCAGCCGTGCCGCCAGCGACGTGACGTTGACCACCAGCCCGCCCGGCCGCGAACGCAGGCTCGGCACCGCCCGCTGGATGATCGCCATCGGCCCCAACGCCAGCGTGTGGAACTGGGAAAGGAGTTCGTCCGGCGGGATTTCCGCCCCCGGCCCGAACCAGCCGCCGCCAGCGTTGTTGACCACGGCGTCGAACCGCCCGCCCGCCTCGGCCAGCGCGTGGTCGAAGACCGTTTCGAGCGTGGCGGGGTCGTTCAGGTCGAGCGCCACGGAGTGAAAGCCACGCAAATCGTTCGGCAGCCGCGACACATCGCGCGCCGTTCCCCAAACCTCACAACCCGCCGCCGAGAGTGCTCGCGCCGTCGCTAGGCCAATGCCGGCGCTCGCCCCGGTGAGGAAAATGCGTTTGGGATCGGTAGTGGTGGGTTGCATAGAAGTCTCCGGGCAGGCCGCTCGCGGCCGGTCGTTCTGGCAAATGGTAGGGATGGCTCTCCGAGCCGTCCGTAATTTTTCCGGCGAGACGCGTGGTGCGCACGGAGATCATCCCAGCCAATCGACGGACGGCTCGGAGAGCCATCAGGACCTTGGGACGACCACCTTCGGCGGAATTTTACGCGTCGCCCACGTCCCACTTCTTTAACACCGCCGCCACGTTGGTCCCACCAAAACCGCTGGAATTATTCATCACCAGCTTCGGCGCGAGATCGACCGGTCGCGTGATCACCGGCACTCCTTCGCACACCGGGTCCAACTCCGTGATGTGCGCCGACACCGGCACGAAACCTTCCTTCAGATTCACGCAGCAAAACGCCGCCTCCATCGCCCCCGCCAGCGACAGACCGTGGCCGGTCAGGCTCTTGGTGGAACTGACCAACGGACGCTGCCCCTCGGGAAACACCGCTTTGATCGCCTTGATCTCCGACGGGTCGCCGAACGGCGTCGAGGTCGCGTGCGCGTTGATGTATTCGATCTGCTCGGGGCGCACCTTGGCATCTCCGAGCGCCATGCTCATCGCGCGCGTCAATCCATCTCCGCCGGGGTCGGGTGCGAGCACGTTGTAACCGTCCGACGCCTGTCCCCAGCCGAGCACCTCGGCGTAGATGTTGCCCTCCGCGCCGCGTTCGCGCGCGCTGTCGAGTTCCTCGACGACCAGCACCGCCGCGCCGCCCGTGCCCACGAAGCCGTCGCGCTTCTTGTCGAACGCGCACGGCGATTTCTCCGGGTCGGTCTGCACGCTCAACGCCCGCACGGTGGCGAAGGGCAGGATGGAAAACTTGTTGCAATCCTCCGCGCCGACGACGAACACGCGTTTCTGCTGCCCGGTGCGGATCAGGTCCACCGCCAACCCCAGCGCGTGCGCCGACGACGAACACGCGCTCGACAACCCGAGGCTCGCCCCCCGGATGCGGAACGCCGGCACGAGGTTGATGTAGAGCGAACCGGGGATGGAATTGATGATCCCCATCGGCTGGCAGCGCATGACGCCGCGCTTGAGCATCGTGTCCAGGTTGGCGTAGGCCATCCACATCGAGCCGCCGCTGGCGCACATCAACCCGGTGGCGGGGTCGGACACCTCCTCCTGCGTCAGCCGCGCGTCGTCGATGGCCTGCCGCAGCGCGAAGTACGCGTAGAGCGAGTTGGGAGCCATCGGCCGCAGGATTTCCCGGGAAATCTTGTATTGCGGCGGGTACGTCCAGTCCTCGAAATCCGTGTCGGGAAAGGTGAACCCCTTTACCGTGCCGGCCAGCGAGACCGGGATGGCGGGATCGTTCTCGAACTCCGCGAAACGCTCGATGCCCGTGCGCGTTTCCCGCAGGCTGCGGCTGACCTCCTCGCGGCTGTTGCCGATGCTGGTGATAAACCCCAGACCCGTGATGACGGCCCTTTTCATGGACTGACCCTCCGACGGGCGAATGGTACGGACGAGACCGGCTTCATGGGCGGCGGCAATCTCCGCCATTCCGCCGTCCGCCGCCACTGCGATTTGTCACGGGACGCCGCCGGGCATTACTTCGCGCTAACCGCCGCGCCGTCGGGCACCACGTCTTTCAGGGACGGCGACCCCGCTTCCACCGAGTCTTCGTCGGCAGCATGCTCGCGATGGTCG
>CALMVM010000407.1 GCA_937873255.1 uncultured Verrucomicrobiota bacterium
TAACAAACCCGTGCTCTCCGCCCGGCCGGCGGATTCCAGCCGGCTCGTTTTCCACGTCAACACGAAGGAAAGTTATCTCGAAATCCGCGACGGCGAACGGCTCGTGGCGTGTTTCCCGATCACGCCCGGGTCCAGCGCGATCCCCACACCGAAAGGCAATTGGAAAGTCGTCGCCAAGACGCTGCTGCCGTCCTTCCGCTGGGACAAATCGGTGCTCATGACCGGCAAGCGCAGCAACAACGCCTACGAACTGCCCCCCGGCCCGAATAACCCCGTGGGCATCACCTGGATGGCGCTCGACCGCCCGGGTATCGGCATGCACGGCACGAGCGATCCCGATTCCATCGGGCGTTCGGCCAGCCACGGGTGCATCCGCCTGTCGAACTGGGATGCGTTCAAGGTCTACGGCATGGTGACCAGGGGCACGCAGGTCATCATCGAATAACCTGTGGCACCGTCTGATCGTTTTCAGCCCCGGCAGGGGCGTAAGATTTTAGCCCACGGCGCAAGCCGTGGGAATCGACCATGGAATGCGATCAGCCCCGGCAGGGGCGCAAGAAAACCCGCACGCTTATCGCGCTTGGCGGCCGCTTTTCTTACGCCCCTGCCGGGGCTAAAGCGGAAGGACGCGCCATTCCCACGGCTTGCGCCGTGGGCTAAAATCTTACGCCCCTGCCGGGGCTGCGGAGATACCGATAAGAGAGTTTTGCTTACGCCCCTGCCGGGGCTGCGGAGATACCGATAAGAAAATTTTGTTGAGATGATGAGTTTCGCTTCGGTAATCGATGGGTTGGTCGTCCTCGGCTATTTCGCCGTGATCCTGAGCATCGGCCTGCGCATGGGCCGGCGCGAGGACAGCCTCCACGACTTCGCGCTGGGCGGAAGGAAGATTCCCTGGTGGGCGGTGCTCGCGTCGATCATCGCCGCCGAGACGAGCGCGGGGACGTTCTTCGGCGCGCCGGGCGAGGGGTTCAAGCTGCGCAATTTCACGTACCTCCAACTCGCGTTCGGCACGATCATCGCGCGGATTCTGGTCAGCTACCTTTTCCTGAAGCCGTACTATCAGCACAACGTTTATTCGATCTACGAATACCTCGTCACGCGCTTCGGCCCGCGCACGAAAAGCGCCGCGTCCGCCGTGTTCCTGATCACGCGCACCCTCGCCTCGGGCTCGCGGATTTACGTCGCGGCGATCATTCTTGTCCTCGCCGTCGAGATGTTCCGCGGTGCCCCTCTGGACCCGAACGGGAAAGTGCTCGTCTACGTGCTCGTCAGCGTGCTGCTGACGCTGTTGACGGCGATCTACACGACGCTCGGCGGCATCAAGGCCGTCATCTGGACGGACTTCATCCAGGCGTCGATCATGATGGGCAGCGCCCTGGCGGCGGGGGCGATCCTGTTCTTCTCCATCCCGCACGGCTGGGCGGACGTGAAGGCCATCCTGCCCACGGACCGCCCACTGGACTTGCTTTTCGACACCGGGCTCGATCCGGCGCGACACGGTTGGGATCAGGTGAAAGGCATGTTCGAGTCGGAATACACGGTGTTTGCCATCGTCGGGGCGATTTTTTTGAACATGGCGACGTTCGGCACCGACCAGGACATGGTGCAGCGGATGTTGACCGCGCCGGACGTGCGCCGCGCGCGCCGTTCGCTGATCCTCTCGGGGCTCGCGGACATCCCCATCGCGCTGACGTTCGTGGGCATCGGGATTTTGCTTTACGCGTATTTCCACGCGCTGCCCGACCCGGCGCGTCCCAAGGCCGAAAACGAGATTTTCGCCTACTACATCCTGAGTCGCCTGCCGATGGGCATGCGCGGATTGCTGCTGGCGGGGATTTTTGCGACGGCGATGGGCTCGCTGAGCACGGCGCTCAACGCCCTGGCGACGAGCTTCGTACGCGACTGGTATCAACCGATCATCAACCGCGCCGCCGACGAGCGCCAGTCGTTGCGGGCGGTGCGTTGGGCGACGGTGGGTTTTGCGATCCTGCTGGTGAGCGTGTCGGCGGGAACCTCGTACATCGTGCTCAAGAACCCGGGGCTGCGGATCATCCCGATCATCCTGGGAATCTTCGGCTATACGTACGGATCGCTGCTGGGCGTATTCTTCGCCGGGATGCTCACGAAAACTCGCGGCAACGACACGGGCAACCTCCTTGCCATGGCCGTGGGATTTTTGGTGGTGGCGGTCCTGAGCGGGCTGCTGAACCGGCTCGCGCAGATCGTCTTCGGGCACGATTTCTACGTGCAGCCGGGCTGGCTGCCGGTCATGGAATTCCCGTGGTGGGTGATGTTCGGCTCGCTGGCGACGTTTGCGGTGGCGGTGTGTTTTCGCACGCCGGCGAGGCCAGCCGGAACCGCCCCGGCTTGAAGCCCATCCGAGAAAGGTCGTGAAAAGTTGTTGAATCCCCGGGCGCACGCCTGTATGGGTGCATCTCCGCGGCGGAGGGCAGACCCCCGCTGGTTGGAAGAGGAGCCATAGCTCAATTGGTTAGAGCGCCGCCCTGTCACGGCGGAGGTTGCGGGTTCGAGCCCCGTTGGCTCCGAAACTGCTTGTTTTGAGCAGTTTATGCAATTAAACGCTGCAAGGCATGCTTCGTTCGGTTCGATGAACGGGTTTCTCCGCGACCTGATCGAGTCGGGCCACGTCGCCGTTCCCGCGTTTGGTTCTGACGTTGCGTTGCCGCAGGCGGACGCCGTCGAGGCCGATCTGATTTTGGAGATCGACCGTCGGGAACGCCTGGAATTCCCGGGCGAAGCGCCCGCGCTCTCCCTGTCGGCCACCCGGTGGGCCGCCGCTACTTTTTACCGGGCCTGCCAACTCCTGGTCTGCCGCGACGTTCCTGCGGCGAAGGTCACCGGGGCGTTCACGACGTACCCCGGAGAGCGTTCGCCGGAAACCCACTATTCGTTGGACCTCGTGCTGCGCTACCTGCCCGATCTCATCGGCACCGCGCGCCGTCTGGCGGCCGGGGACACGTTGGTGGATGCCCTGGTCGGCGTGGCCTTGAAGTGGCCTCTCTCCTCGGTCGGCGTCCCCGGGCTGAAGCCGGAGGATTTATCAGAAATCGACACGTTGGTCGGGCATCGAGGCTTGCGCCAACGGTATGCCGACCGCATCATCGCGCACGACGATGCGAGCCGGCTCCAGCATCCCGCCGTCAGGAGGAGCGTTCTGGCGAGCCTCGGCAGACATGCCATGATTCTCAGCCCGGATTCTGCTGCTTTGTCCGGCCTCGCCGATTCCCCGTCCCCTCCCGCACCGAATGACTTCTGATCCCTCGGCCCTGCTCGAACTCGGCCAACGCCTGACCCGCGATGTCCTCGCGCCGATGAAACGCGACTTCATCGGCAAGGACGAGATCGTCGATCTGCTCGGGGTTTGTCTCGTGGCCGGCGAAAACCTGTTCATTCTGGGACCGCCGGGCACCGCCAAAAGCGCCCTGGTCCATTCCTTGGGCCGCCGGTTGGGCGGGGGCACGTTCGACTACTTGCTGACGCGTTTCACCGAGCCGAGCGAACTCTTCGGCCCTTTCGACATCCGGCGCTTGCGCGAGGGAGAATTGGTCACGAACACCGAAGGCATGCTGCCGGAGGCGTCGATGGTGTTCCTCGACGAACTGCTCAACGCCAACAGCGCGATCCTCAACAGTCTCCTGATGGCGCTCAACGAGCGGGTCTTCCGTCGCGGGCGCGAAACCCGGCCGTTGCGCGCGCTGCTCTTTGTCGGGGCGAGCAACCACTTGCCGGAGGATGACGCCCTGCGCGCGCTGTTCGACCGTTTCCTGATGCGCGTCCACTGCGGTCCCGTGCCCGCCGAACGGCTCGGCGAGGTGTTGGAAGCCGGTTGGCGTCTGGAAGCGGGGGAGACCTCGCCGTCGGGGCTCGATTTCGATGATCTCGGGCGGTTGCGCTCGCTGGTCGGGCAGGTGGATCTCAGCGCGGTGCGCGCGCCCTACCTCGAACTGGTCGAGCGGCTGCGCACGGCGGGGATCGTGGTTTCCGACCGCCGCGCCGTCCGGCTCCAGCGCACCGTCGCCGCCAGCGCCTTGCTCTGCGGCCGGTTGGAGGCGCGGCGCAGCGACCTGGGGACCCTGCGCTTCATCTGGGATCGCGCGGAACAGGCCGAAACGATTGCCGAAATGGTCCGCCATACTTTGGAGCAGGAAGGGACCGACCCGCGCCTGGACCATCCCCGCGCCCATGTCGGCGGCGAGCCTGACGCCGAGGCGATGGCTGGCGAACTCGACGCCATCGGCGTCCAACTGGACGGGGAAACCCCCGACGAGGGGACGCTCGCCGGCCTGCGTGACCGCCTCGGCTTGCTGGACGGGCGTTGCCAGTGGGTCCGCAACGCCGAGGCGCGCGATTTCCTGGCCGGGCGCGTGGCAGCGCTTTGGAGCCGCCTTGCCGGCACGGCGACCTAGGTGGAATCTTCTCCCTGCCGATGGACCGGAACGTTCAGGGATGGGCCGTGCGGATCGCCGCCGCCGACCGCCAGTCGCTGGAAGCTCTCCGGCTGCTGGCCGGGGTGGAAGTGGCGGTGGCGGGGGAAGTTCTCTGGGTGCGCGGACCCTTGCT
>CALMVM010000408.1 GCA_937873255.1 uncultured Verrucomicrobiota bacterium
ACGGCGTGAGATTTACGGTGGTTCCAGAGCCGGGCACATGGGCGATGCTGTTGACAGGCGGGCTCGGTGCGGTGGTATTCTTCGTGCGTCGCCGTTCACGGGTAAGCTGATTCTGCCGGGCGCGAGAAATTTTGGTTTCGATAACACCGGGGGGATGTTTATTGGGAGGAAGGCCGCCCGGCTTCGGTTGGGTGGCCTTTCGATGTTTTGGGCAACCGTGAGAGTGGGGTTGCGTCTCTCCTGATCGAGCCCCAGCTTTGGTCCGGAACGTGTGAGAGGTTCGGTTGCGTAGTATGGGTAGCAGTTTCTGATGGTGGATCAAGCGGCAGGCACCGTATTTGCCACTTTGGTGTTACCGATTTGGGCTTCATTGAACACCTGCGTGGGTGTGCGGTAGCCGAGGACGCCGCGAGGATGAACCTCATTCTGTGGCGGTGATAGTCTGATCTTGCTGCGTTTTCGCGGTTCTTCCGCACTTTGTGTGGAAGCGGTTTGCGTGCATGGCCAGTTCGCCAAAACGCCAGAGGTGCTCACATCGTAATGGTCGCCGCTAAAGGCCGAATCCACACAAAGTGCGGAAGAACCACTTTATCGTGGCAAGATCATTAGACGAGCTCTGGAGCTTCGTGGGCCGCAAGGCCAACGTGGGCCGGGTGTGGTTCGCGCTCTACCGCCAGACCGTCAGATGATCGCTTTCTTTATCGGCGACCGCCCGGCCGGGAGCGCCCGCGCCCTGCGTGAGCGCCTCCCGCCCGCCTCCCGCTGCCGCGCCACGCGCAGTGACTTCTGGCTGGCTTGCGAGGAAGCTTTTCCCGGGCGAACCCACCGCCTGTGCGCCAGGGCCGAGGGTCAGACCAACCACACCGAGCGCTTTTTCCGCACCCTGCGCCAGCGCCTGGGCCACTTCGTGCGCAAGACCCTCTCCTTCTCCAAGTGCGAGCGGATGCACGAACTCGCTCTGCGCTTGTTTGTTCACCAGTACAATCAGCAACCTGTCCTTTGATCACTGGCCGCTACCGCATAAGCTCGACTTTATCCAATTTGGCAACAGGAGCGGGTGGGTAAACAGTAGAGGAGACACCTTCCAAAGTGACTTCTCGCCATGTTTACTCCACCCGCCGAAGTGGGGGCTGTTTGCGCAGCCTTCGCTTCGCTTTTTACTCGGCCAAGTTGGCGGCGCGCGCAAGCCTTGCTCTGCGGCACATTACTCGCCCCAGCCAACCACGCGCTCACCGCTGCGCTACGCGCCCTGGGTTTGGCCAATGACCCCAGCTTCCAAAGCTATCATCGGCTGCTCAACCGCGTGCGCTGGTCCGCCCGAGAAGCCGCCGGTATCCTGTTGCGCCTGCTGATCGCCGCGTTCGCGCCGACCGGCCCGCTGATCCTCGGGCTGGACGAGACCATCGAGCGCCGCCGCGGCCTCGAGATCAAAGCGCGGGCCATCTACCGGGATGCGGCGCGCTCCAGCCGCGAGTGCTTCCAGAAGACCAGCGGCCTGCGCTGGCTGAGTCTGCACCTGCTTGTGCCGGTGCGCTGGGCCAGACGCGTGTGGGCGCTGCCTTTCCTGACCACGCTTTGTCCCTCGGCGCGTTATGCCACTTACACGCACAAGGGCCGCCGACACAAGTCGCTGCTCGAACGGGCTCGTGCGCTCATTGGGCAAGTCCGGCGCTGGTTGCCGGGCCGCGCCCTGATCGTCGTGGCGGACAGCGGCTACGCGGCCATCGAACTGCTGGCATGGTGTCAACGCTTGCCCACGCCAGTGACGCTGATCACGCGCCTGCGCCTGGATGCTGCCCTCTACGAACCTGTCCCGGTACGCGCCGCCACGCAAAAAGGACGCCCGCGCTGCAAGGGGCGGCGGCTGCCCACCCTGGCCAAGAGGCTGACAGAACCGGAGACCATCTGGAGCCGGGTGCGCGTCCGGTGGTATGGTGGTGCTTGGCGCTGGCTGGAAGTCGCCAGCGACATGGCCGTGTGGTATCACAGCGGCCTGCCACCCGTGGCCCTGCGCTGGGCGCTCATCCGCGATCCGAAGGGAGGCTTCGAGTCGCAGGCCCTGCTCTCCACGGACCCGGGCTTACCCGCCCCGCAAATCGTCAGCGCCTTCGTGCGCCGCTGGGCGATGGAAGTGACCTTCCAGGAAGCCCGCGCACATCTTGGCGTAGAGAGCCAACGGCAGTGGAATGATCTGGCCATCGCGCGTACGACTCCACTGCGTCTGGCACTCTTCTCGTTCATCACGCTTTTCGTGCATCAGCAACCCGCCTGGCAGGCTTCCTTCCGCCAAGCCGCGTGGTACAAAAAAGCGTTGCCCACCTTCTCGGATGCGTTGGCTCAAGTGCGCCGCTGTCTCTGGCGGCAACTGGCTTTTTGCATGTCAAAAGAGAACATCGACAGCCGAAAACCTCCCGCTGCTCTCTTTGAACACCTCGGCGAAATGCTCGCCTACGCCGCCTGATTTTGGATAAAGTCGAGCTAAGTTGACTCATCCGTTTTTTCCTCGCTGGCGACGACTTCCTTGCGCGTGAGGCTGGCGAAACTCTGCGCGGCTTCGGGCGGCGCGGCATTCTCTCCGGGCGACTCGGCCGCTTGGGGGATCGGCTCTTTCTGAGCCGACGACGTGACGGCGGGTTGATCGGTCCCTTCGATAGCCGCCGGCCGGGCCTGCGCCGCGCGCAGTCGTGCGGGGTCGAACTTCGCGCGGCGGTCGAAGCAAAACAGCCCGTTCTCCTCCTGATACACGTCGGTCAACTGCGTGTAGCAGTACCCGAACATGTGCGGGTGATCCAACAACACCGCGCACAACCCCTCGAACCGCGCGTAAAACTCCTCCAGCGTGCGCGGGCTGCTGCCGTATCCCCACGAAATCCTGGTCGCTTCTTCACCCGGATGATGACCGGGCTTGGTGAGCGGTTGCGCCTCGGGGTTCCAGTGGATGCCGCCGAACTCGCTGATGAAAAAAGGCTGACCCTCGTACGGGTACGACCAATCCTGGTTTCCCTTCTCGCCGCCTTTGTTGAGATACGGTTTGCCGCGTCCAAGGCCCACGTGGTGCCGCGCGAATTTCACCGGGTTTTGTTCGTAGTCGTGGCTGTCGTAAACGTCGGTTTCGGCGACGCGGTGCGAGTAGCCGGACGCGTCGAGCACCGGCCGCGAGGTGTCCATTGCCTTCGCACATAGAAACATCGCGCGCGTGGCATCGTCCACCGACTCCATGCGGTCGGTCAGCGGTTCCCAGGTTTCGTTCAGACCGCACCAGCCGACGAGGCTCGGGTGCGAATAGTCGCGCTCCAACGCCTCCAGCCATTGCGCACAAAACGTGATGTCGAACTGCTGCCCCTGCCCGCGCAAACTCCGCGCGCCCCAATCTGGAAACTCGCCCCACACGAGGTATCCCATCCGGTCCGCGTGATGGAGGAAACGTTCCTCGAACACCTTCTGGTGCAGCCGCGCGCCGTTGAAGCCGACCGCCTGCGACAACTCGATGTCGCGCACCAGCGCGGCGTCGTCCGGCGCGGTCATGATGCCGTCCGGGTAAAACCCCTGGTCGAGCACGAGCCGCTGGAAAACGATCTCGCCGTTGAGTCGCACCGCCTGCCCGTCGATGGCCACCGAACGCAACCCGGCGTAAGAATGGAGTTCGTCGACCAGACGGCCCCGCGAGTCCACGAGTTCCAGTCGCAGGTTGTACAAATGTGGGTCGCCGGGCCGCCATGCGCGGCGACGTTCGGGTGGGATGGCGAGCGTCAGGCGTGGCGCGAGGTCCAGGTCGGCGCGGGTCGAGGCGAAGACGATCCCGCCGCGTTCGTCGGAGAGCGCGGCCTGAAAGTGCAGGCCCGGACGGTTGTTGGAAAGGGGCTGCTCGATGTGGAAGCAGCCGTTCGCCAGGTCCGGCGTGATCCGCGTGCGCTTGAGGTAAACGTCGGGCACCGGTTCCAACCAGACCGTCTGCCAGATGCCGGTCGTGCGGTAGTAATGGCAACCCCGGTTGGCGTACGCCTGCGATTGTTTGCCGCGCGGCTTGGGTTCCTGCGCGGTATCGCGGGCGCGCACGACAATCGTCAATGCCTCCCCCGCCCGCGCGATCCCTCTGAGCGGGATCGTGAAGGGCGTGAACCCGCCCCGGTGCCGGCCGACCTGCTGGCCGTTGACCCACACGGTCGCGTCGTAATCGACCGCGCCGAAGTGCAGCAGCACCGTCTTTCTCTTCCAACCGGCCGGGACGGTGACCGTGCGCCGATACCACACCGCCGGCATGAAATCGGTTTCGTTGATGCCCGACAGCGACGCTTCCGGGCAAAACGGCACGATGATCTGCCGGGCAAGCGCGGGCTTGAGATGCACCTGCCGCTCGAACCCGCTGTCGCCCGCGTCGATCTCGAATTCCCACGGGCCGTTGAGGCACAG
>CALMVM010000409.1:0-7155 GCA_937873255.1 uncultured Verrucomicrobiota bacterium
GCCGGGCAGGGTACGGTAATAATCGACCGTCTCGCCGGTGCGCTCCAACTCGTTTTCGACGTGCTGGCCCAAGCTGCCGACCAGCTCCTGGGCGTCGTCCATGATCTTGTTTTCCAGGGTCCGGCCGAGCACCCTGTATGAATAATAGGCGAGCAGCAGCGAAGGCACCCAGCCGACCAGAAGCACGCAGACCGCCAGATGCCACGGCCGCAGCCGGTGCTTGGTGACGTATCTGGCAAAAGACTCTTTCACGGCTTGCTTGTCGGCGGCGAGTCCCTACTGTGCAGCCGACCGCCACCCGGGGCAAGACGGGCAGTCGTCACGGCTCCCTTGACGGTCCCGCCAAAAAACCGGTGACGGGTTTGCTCTTGACGGTCGGGGATAAAAAGCCATCATTTGCGCCGGAAATCCAGAGGGACGCCTCATTTTCTATTTTCTCGCTCTAAATTTGCTATGTCTGGAATCTTCGGAATCTCTTTGTGGTCGCTGTGCTACCTCGCCGTGCTCGTGGGGTTTTCCGCCTACGGCATCCACCGTTGGGCCATCATTTTTCTCTTCTTGAAGAACCGCCGCCGCGTCCCGCAGCCGGCCGCGCACTTCGAGGAATTGCCCATCGTCACGGTCCAATTGCCGATTTTTAACGAACGCTACGTCGCCGAGCGGCTGCTGCGTTCGGTCAGCGCCCTGGACTACCCACGCGAAAAGCTGGAGGTGCAGGTGCTCGACGATTCGACCGACGACACCCAGTTTGTCATCCAGGCAGAGGTCGAGCGCCTGCGCGCCACGGGCCTGGACATCGTGCTCCTGCACCGTACGGACCGCACCGGTTTCAAGGCCGGCGCGCTGGAAAACGGCATGGCCCAGGCCAAGGGCGACTATATTTTTATTCTGGACGCCGACTTCCTGCCCGACGCCGACATCCTGCACAAGACGATCCATTTCTTCACGGACCCGGGCGTCGGCATGATTCAGACCCGTTGGGGCCACCTCAACCGCACCTACTCGCTGCTGACCCGCGTGCAGGCGATGTTCCTGGACGGCCACCTGCTGCTGGAACAAACCGCCCGCTCGCGCTCGGGCCGGTTCTTCAACTTCAACGGCACCGCCGGCATCTGGCGCAAATCGTGCATCGAGAAAAGCGGCGGCTGGCAGCACGATACGCTCACCGAAGACCTCGACCTGTCCTACCGCGCGCAGCTCGCCGGCTGGCGCTTCGTGTTCCTGTCCGACGTGGTCACGCCCGCCGAGTTGCCCGTGGACATGAACGGCTTCAAGAGCCAGCAGCACCGCTGGACGAAGGGCTCGATCCAGACGTGCAAGAAAATCCTGCCGCGCATCCTGCGCTCGGACCTGCCCTTCGTAATCAAGCTGGAGGCCACCCTGCATCTCACCAGCAACTTCTGCTACCTCCTGCTGGCCTGCCTGTGCATCCTGCTCCAGCCCAGCAGCCATGCCGTGGTGGGCTGGACGCGGTTTTTCCTGTTCGACCTGCCGGTGTTCATGCTCGCCAGCGTGTCGGTGGCGGTGTTCTACATCTGCGCCCAGCGCGAACTCCATCCGCGCACCTGGATGAGGGAAATGGTGCTCCTGCCTCCGCTCATCGCGTTGGGCATCGGCCTGTCGCTCAACAACGCCAAGGCCGTGCTGGAAGCCCTGTTCAACCGCACCAGCGGCTTCGTGCGCACGCCCAAGTACGGCATCGGCGACGTGGCGGCCACGCGGGCCTCGCAACAGGCCTGGCGCGGGAGCCGTTACCTGCCGATGCGCTCGCTGCTGCCGCTCCTCGAACTCGGCTTCGCGTTGTACTTCACCTGGTTCGTCTACAACGCCGCCGTGCAGGGCCAGTACACCAGCCTGCCCTTCCTGATCTTCTTCCAACTGGGCTTCTGCTATGTGGCGTTTTCGTCGCTGCGGCAGTGGCTGCCCGTGCGGACGCCTCCGGACGCCGAGGTCGCCGCCGCCTGACGCCGCGCCTTTCGGTCGGTCCGCTGCGGCAGGGGACGGCTTCGGCTACGCCGCGATTTCGTGAAGGACATGGCCGACCGAGATTTTCCTGGCGACCATGTGCTGCAGGAAGGAAGCGCGGTCCAGCCCCGCCAGTTGCGCGCACGTTTGCAGCCCGAAGGTCTTCTCGGCGTACAGGCCGATGGCCAGGGCGAGACGAATTTCCTCGGGCGACAGACCGTCGAGGATCGGACCGAGGTCTTCGGGAATGTCTCCGCCGAGCAACGGCAGCAAACGGTGCGGACACGCAAACATATTGCGAACTCAATAAGCAGAAATAATACCATCCCGGAGGCCGGTGGTTTTCTCCCTGTGCCGCAGTCGTTCGGCGCAACCGGGCCCGGATGCCGCCCGGCATTGGCGAGAATCAAAAAAGCGAAATCCGGAAAATGACGTGTTTTCGGCTGAAACCGTATTTTTAGGCTGAACTTTTCCCTATTTCTGGTGTCGTAAAGACATTCGATTTCCCGGCCGCTTCGAACCTCTGAAACGAACGATTGTTGACCCCGTTGCCCATCTTGATCCGAATGGAATCCAACGCTGCCCGCACCGTCGTGCGCTCCTTGCGTCTGTTCTCCGCTCCCGCCCTCGGCGCGCTGCTGTTGGGCGGTTGCGTCGCCACCCCGCCGCTGGCCGCCACTCGCAACCAGATCATCATCAGTGTCCGCGACCAGAAGCTGACGCTGGTCAAGGAGGACCACACCCGACAATCGTTCCCGATTTCCACGTCGAAGTTCGGCCTCGGCGACCGTAGCCGCTCGTACGCCACGCCGACGGGTGAATTGGCCGTCGCCGCGAAGATCGGCGCGGGCGCGCGGCCAGGCACGGTGTTCCACGGGCGGGTGAGCACGGGCGAGATCGTCAAGATCGACGCGCCGGGGCGCGACGCCATCGTCACGCGGATTCTGGCTTTGCGCGGGCTGGAAACCAGCAACAAGCAGGCGTCCTCGCGCGGCATCTACATCCACGGCACGCCGGAGGAGCGCAACATCGGCCGGCCGACCAGCTATGGGTGTATCCGGATGCGTTCGCGCGACGTGATCACGCTTTTTGACGCCGTGAAGGTCGGCGCGCGCGTGCAGATTATCGACAGCACGCAAAACCAAGCCATCGCGTCGAACATCCTGACCCCGCCGCCGAATTCCCCGGCCGGCGTGAGCCCGGCCGCCGCGCTGGCTTCCGCCGAGGCGGCCTCCAACAATCCTCCCGCCGCGAGTGCCCCCGCCGTTGCCTCGACGACGGCAACCGCGACGAACACGACCGGCTTGGCCAAGCCCGCCGCCGCGCCGGAAGTCCCGAAACCCGCCGCCAAGAGCGAGTGGGCCGGCGCGCCGTCGCGGTTGCTGGAGAAGCAGGCCGCCGCCGAAGCGCGTGCGAAAAAGGCCGCCAAGCCGCCGGTCGGCGCGGCCCGCAGCACCCGGCCTGTGTCCAATAACACCAATAGCAGCGACGAGTCCGCGCGCACGATGAGCCGGTCGGTGTTCGATTCGCTTTGATGGATGGTAGGGATGGTTTCTCCGAGCCATTCTCTGGATTCGTCTGGGGAACGCCTCGCTACGATCACGTCCGACCAGAAAAATAGGGAGCGGCTCGGAGAGCCATCCCTACCATCGTGACGACCGGCCGTGAGCGGCCTGCCAAGCCTTCCCCCCCGATGCAAAAGTTCCGTTGGTTGAGGCCCTCGCTGGCTTTTTTGATCGCGTTCGGCCTGATGGCCATTGTGGGCAGCGTCCTGCGCGTGGTGGTGGTGTACCAGCATTTCTTTTCGCTCGGGATGCGGCCCGACGACCCGGATGTGGCGACCGAGGCGACGAAGGAACTCTCACGCCTGGACCATCTTTACACGCCGACGTTTCTGCTGGTGGCCGCAGGCGTGTCGCTGCTGGCGGCGGGCGTGTTCGCGTGGTGGCGGCCGAAGCGCGCGGTGAGCCTGCCGCCGCCCTTGCCGACGGAACGGCGCGCAGAAACCCGTTGACAGCCGCCGGGGGACGCGCCAGCTTGCCGGCCCTTTTCGTTTCCCAGTCACCGTCTCTTTTTTCAGCCATGGCCAACACCAAATCCGCCGCCAAGCGCGCTCGTCAGACCCCCAAGCGCACCGCCCGCAACCGCACCGTGCTCACCGCGATCAAGGGCAAGACCAAAGCCGCCCGGGCCGCGTCCGGCGACAAGGCGTTGGCGCAAGCGCTCGTGTCGGATTTGGACAAAGCGGTCAAGCGCGGCGTGATCCACAAGAACGCTGCCAACCGCCGCAAGAGCCGTCTCGCCAAGAAGCTGGCCGCCCCTGCGGCGGCCTGAGTGCCTTCGCGCACCGACCGTTTCCAGCGCGATGCGCGCCGCGGCGGTGCGCGTTTCGCAGCCGAGCGTGGTGAGGATGCGCTCGACGTGCAGTTTGACCGTCAGCGGGCTGCGGTCCAAGATGACGGCGATTTCCCGGTTCGTCTTTCCCTGACTGACCCACCACAAGACCTCCGCTTCGCGCGGGGTGATTCCCAGCCGGATGAGCACGCTCCGAGGGTCCACCGTTGAATCGGGCGGCCTCGCCTGCTCCGCGCGCAGGGCGCGACGCCAAGCAGCGCCGACGTGCGGGCGCAGGAGATCGAGCAGCGGTTGTTCGCGCTCGTCGAAATCCGTCCGGCAGCGGCATGCCGGCCGCAGCGGCAAGAAGTCCGGCCCCCACTCCGGCATGACGCGCACCCCGCCATGGGCACCGGTGCGTGTGGTCCCTTGCCAGACCGTTTTGTCGCCCACCAGCCAGGGCACCTCGCCCGCGCCGCCACGGTCGTCCTGGATGCTGCCGCTGTCGCATGGAAACAGGTGGCGCAGGCTGGCGAGGATACGGTTCGGCAGCGCGGACAGCGATGGGCCTTCCTGGAGGCCGAGCGTGACCTCGTACAGGCGTAGCCAGTCGGCGTGAGAGAGCGTGTCCATCGGAAAGCAACCCCGATCTGTCTGGACACCGAGGGTATCACGGGTGCCGCCGGCAACGTCAAGACATATACCACATATGCCAATCGGCATATTGTCGGCGTTTCCGCGCTCACGATAATTTCGTGGAGAACAAAGGACCATCCGGCCCCGGCCGCGTTCCAATCCTCAAATCGTCAGCGACCACGGCTTCTCATTCTCATGAAAAAATTCATCGCCCTTGCCATCTTCCTCGTCGCCGGGCTCGTCCGCACTCCAACCGCGAGGGCGGACGACTACGCTTACGCCACGCTGAACGGCGGCGATTTCGGGTTGCTCGATCTGAGCAACGGAGCGTTCACCCTGCGTGGCAACTCGGGCCAGACGCTGGCCGGCCTGGGCGTCAGCGGTGGGACGCTTTTCACGGCGAATTTCAACAGCAGTCTTGGCACGCTTTACAAGGTCAATCCCGCGACGGGAGGTGTTTCCGCCGTCGGCAACTCGGGGATCAACTACGATGATTTCGGCTCCACCACGACCGGACTGTACGCCGTGGGCAGCGACGCCAATCTCTACTCCATTAATTCTGTCAATGGCAGCGCGACGTTGATCGGCTCGACCACGCTCTCCCTCTCGGGGATCCGGGTCCTGTCCACGAACGCAAGTGCGCTGTATTTTTCGTTGGGAAGTAATCTCTATACCCTGAACACCGGCACCGGGGCGGCTACCCTGGTCGGGAACACCGGGACTTCGGGGTTCGGCGGGATGGTCTTCGAAAGCGGCAAGCTCTATGGCGGTGAATACTTCGCGACGGCGCACGTGGACGTGATCAATCCGACGACCGGAGCCACCGTGATAGGTTCCGCCATCATGGGGAACTCGAACGGTGTTTACGGCCTGGCACCCGCCCCCGAGCCGGCGACGGTGGTGTTTCTGGTCGGCGGGTTCATTGCGTTGCTGGCGATGCGGCGACGCCTGGCAGCGGCCAATCGCTAGGAAAGGGTCGGAGTCCGATCTATTTTCGCGCATCCGGCGGCTGCAAGGCTGCCTTGAGCGCCAACGCCCGTGCGAGCGCCTCTTCCGCCGTCGGGGCCAGCACGCAGAAATGTCCCATCTTGCGTCCCGGCTTGGCGCGCGTCTTTCCGTAAAGATGCAGTTTGGCGGCGGGTTCGGCGAGCACGGGCGTCCAGTCGGGCGCGCGCAGGCCGTCGGCGCTCCACAGGTCGCCGAGGAGGTTGACCATCACCGCCGGCCGCAGCAGATCGACGCCGCCCAGCGGCAGGTCGCACACCGCCCGCGCGTGTTGCTCGAACTGGCTGGTCAGGCTCGCGTCGAAGGTCAGGTGGCCGCTGTTGTGCGGGCGCGGGGCCAGTTCGTTGACCACCACGCGGCCGTCGCGGGCAAGAAACATTTCCACGGCGAGGAGTCCCTGTACGTCGAGCGCCTCGGTGATCGCGCGGGCGATTTCCTCGGCCTCGCGCAAAACTTCGGGGGAGAACCGCGCCGGACAGATCGTCACGTCGAGGATGTGGCGAGTGTGGATGTTCTCGAAAGCCGGGAAAGCACGCAGTTCGCCCCGGCCGTTGCGCGCGCAAACCACGGAGAGTTCCGCGTCGAAGTCCACCCAAGCTTCGAGCACGCCCCGGCGCGGTTGGCCGCCGCTCCACTGCGCCCAGGCTTCGGCGGGGTCGAGACCGGCGGTGATCTTGAGTTGACCCTTGCCGTCGTAGCCGCCGCCGGTCGTCTTGAGAACGCACGGCGTGCCGAGCGCGACGACGGCGTCGGCGAGTTCGGCGGGAGTGGTGACGACCCGGAACGGCGCGTGTGGGAACCCGTGTGTGTGCAGGAAAGTCTTCTCGCGCTCACGGTCCTGACAAACCTCCAGCGCCGACCAGCGCGGGTGCACCGGGCAAAAACGCTCGACGATTTGCAACGCCGCCAGGGGGATGTTCTCGAACTCGTACGTCGCCACGTCCAGCCCCCGCGCAAATTCCTCCAGCGCCGCCGCGTCGTCGTACTTCGCCCCGACGACTCCTTCGCACACCGGCGCGGCGGGCGAGTCCACCCCGGTGGGATCGAACACCCGCAGGCGGTAGCCCATGCGCCGGGCGGCGAGGGCGGTCATGCGCGCGAGTTGGCCGCCGCCGAGCAAGCCGAGGAGGGAACCGGGCGGGAACATGAAATGACGAATGACGAATGCCGAAGGGCGGCGGGCGGACGGCGGGAGGCGGCAGGGAGAGGAATGGT
>CALMVM010000409.1:7165-7625 GCA_937873255.1 uncultured Verrucomicrobiota bacterium
TAAAAGAGAGGACTCATGCTTTCTGGGTTCCCCTTCCTGCGCGGGCTTTTATTTTCCGTCCTCTGCCTTCGTCATTCGTCATTCGTCATTCGTCATTCGTCATTCGTCATTCGTCATTTCATGATCCTTCCCCTCGCCACCCAGTTTTACCAGACGAATGCCTACACCTCGCTTCAGGTCGGGCTGTTGGCGATCCTCACGGAGACGGTCCTGACGGCGGCGATGTTCGCGTTCCTGGCGGCGTTCGTGTTTTTCCTGGCCCGGGGCAACGGCGTGCATCCCTCGCACCGCGCCGGCAACGCGCTGACGACCGTCATCTGCCTGGTCGCGGGCGTGGCATACTGGTACATCCGTTTTTATTACCACGACATGCTGCACGCGCTGGCGACGACCGCCGATCCCATCGCGCGGCGGGGCATCGTCCGCGACGATTTTTTTGCCATCGGCCAATACCGCTACA
>CALMVM010000409.1:7635-26974 GCA_937873255.1 uncultured Verrucomicrobiota bacterium
GGTCAAACCGCGCGAGATTTTTGGCTGGATCGCGTTGCTGCTCGGCGCGGACGTTTGGATGATCCTGGCCGGCGGCGTCGGCGACCAGCAGTTCGCCCCTGACGGCACGCTGCTGCTCGGCCGCCATTTGCTTTGGGGTTCGCTGTCCACGGTGGGATATCTGGTGATTCCATACGTGTTGCTTGTACGGTTGGCCCCCCGCTACGGCGGCCGGTCGGACGACGAGAGCGGCCACGCCTTCCGCGTTTTGGCTTACGCGACCGTCACAACCTGGGGCGTCTATCCGTTGGGCTATCTGGCGACCGGGCTTTTCCCGAAGATGGACCTGAACTGGATTCATCTCGCGTACACGACGGCCGACGTGGTCAACAAGATCGGCGTGGGCGTGGTCGCCTTCCTCGCCGGTTCCGAGGAACTCGCCCGCCGCTCGCCGCCCGAGGCGGTGCAGCCCGCACGGATCTCGACCTGAGGAGACTCGGAGCTCGGAATGGCAGAGGGGCAGACGACAACCTTCCGGCTTGGAGGGCGGCATCGCCCGGACTTCTGCGGTTCCGAGTTCCGAGTTTACAAACGTTCCATCCCGTCCGACACTCCCCGCATGGAAATCGCCACGCAACTCGCCCTGTTTCTGGAGAACACGCCCGGCACCCTCGCCGCCGTCTGCGACGAACTCGCCAAGGCCGAAATCAACATCCTGGCGCTGACGATTTCCGACACCGTGGATCACTCGGTCGTGCGTATGATCGTCAGCGACACCGACAAGGCGCTGAGCATCTTCGAGGAGCACGGCACGCTGGTGGTGGAAAACGAGGTGCTCCTCATCGAGATCGACAACAAGCCCGGCAGCCTTTCCAAAATCGCGCAGGAACTCGCCGGCGCGGAGATCAACATCGAGTACGCCTACCTCGCCACCGGCCAGAAGACCTCCCAGGGCCTGATGGTGCTGCGCCTGAGCGACGCGGAAAAAGGGCTTTCGCTGCTGAAGGACTTGTAAGGCAGCGCCCTGCGGGTGGGTTGTGAGTTGTGGGTTGTGAGACAGATGCGCGTCTTCTTGGAAGGGGGCATTCGCCCGCAACTTCCTCGCAACGCTCGCAATGACTCTGCAAGCCCACGACCCATAACCCACGACTCACAACGCTGATGTCGATCAAAGTCTGGCCCGGTACCCCGTATCCTCTCGGCGCGACATGGACCGGCCAGGGAGTGAACTTCGCCGTCTTCAGCGAGAACGCCTCCGGCGCGGACGTGTGTTTGTTCGACGACGCCGATTCGTCCACCGAGAGCCTGCGCGTGCGCATGACCGAACACACCGATCAGGTGTGGCACGTCTTCCTGCCCGACGTGAAACCCGGCCAACACTACGGTTTCCGCGTCTACGGTCCGTACAACCCTTCACGGGGTCAGCGCTTCAACGCTTCCAAGCTGCTGCTCGATCCCTACTCGAAGGCGATCAGCGGCGACATCCAGTGGGGCACCGAGATGTACGCCTACCGGATGAACGACGAGCAGGACGACGGCGAGCGCGACTACCGCGACGACGCCGCCGGCATGCCCAAGAGTATCGTCATCGACCCCGCGTTCGATTGGAGCGACGATGCCCGACCATGTACGCCGCTGCACAAGTCGATCATCTACGAGGCGCACGTCAAGGGCTTCTCCCAACTCAACCCCGAAGTGCCCGAAAAAGCGCGCGGCACCTACGCCGGTTTGGGCAGCGAGGCGTCCGTGCGTTATCTCAAGGAACTAGGTGTCACGGCGGTCGAACTCCTGCCCGTTCATCAGCACGTCGAGGATCAGCACCTCGTTGAAAAAGGGCTCAAGAACTATTGGGGATACAACACGATCAGTTACTTCGCGCCGCACCACGCGTACGCGAGCGCGGAACCGGGCTCGGATGTCGTGCGCGAGTTCAAGCAGATGGTGAAAAACCTCCACGCGGCGGGCATCGAGGTGATTCTCGACGTGGTCTACAACCACACCGCCGAGGGCAA
Source organism: uncultured Verrucomicrobiota bacterium (assembly GCA_937873255.1). Taxonomy (GTDB): domain Bacteria; phylum Verrucomicrobiota; class Verrucomicrobiia; order Chthoniobacterales; family SZAS-18; genus CAHJWO01. The sequence continues at coordinate 9,627 of CALMVM010000409.1, forward strand.
CCACCTCGGGCCGACGCTGAGTTTCAAGGGGATCGACAACGCGAGTTATTATCGGCTATCTCCGGCGAACGCACGTTTCTATATTGATTACACCGGCTGCGGGAACTCGCTCAACGTGTTGCACCCGCAGGTGTTGCGCATGGTGGTAGATTCGTTGCGCTATTGGGTGACGGAGATGCACGTGGACGGTTTCCGCTTCGACCTGGCGGCGACGCTCGTGCGCGGCGAACAGGGCATCAACAAATATTCGGCGTTCCTGGCGATCATCCACCAGGACCCGGTGTTGAGTCAGGTCAAGCTGATCGCCGAGCCGTGGGACATCGGCGAGGGCGGCTATCTCGTCGGAAATTTTCCCGTGCTCTGGGCCGAGTGGAACGGCAAATACCGCGACACCGTGCGGCGCTGGTGGAAGGGCGACGAATGGCAGGTGGCGGAGTTTGCGTACCGGCTCAGCGGAAGTTCGGATTTGTATCAGACGAGCGGCAAGCGCCCGTACGCGAGCATTAACTTCGTCACGGCGCACGATGGCTTCACGCTTAACGACCTCGTCAGCTACAACGACAAGCACAACGAGGCCAACGGCGAGGACAACCGCGACGGCGACAACCACAACGCGAGTTGGAACTGCGGCGTGGAAGGCCCGACCGACGATCCCGAAATCACCGCGCTCCGGCAGCGGCAGCGACGCAACTTTCTGGCGACTCTCCTTCTGAGCCAAGGCGTGCCGATGCTGCTCGGCGGCGACGAGTACGGCCGCACGCAGGACGGCAACAACAACGCCTATTGCCACGACGACGAAATTTCCTGGCTCGGCTGGCAGCGCGACAAAAACGCGCAGCAATTATTATCGTACACGCGCGGCCTCATCCGACTGCGTCACGATCACCCGGTGTTCCGCCGGCCGAAGTTTTTCCAGGGCCGCAAGATTCGCGGGCAGGACGTCAAGGACATCGCGTGGTTCAACCTCGGTGGCGTGGAGATGACCGACGCGGAGTGGAATTCGAATTCGGTGCGTTCGTTGGGGATGCTGCTCAGCGGCAAGGCCATCGACGTGCGCGACGAACACGGCGAGCCCATCGTGGACGACACGTTTCTGGTGTTGTTCAACGCGCACCACGACGCGCAGCGGTTCGTCTTGCCGGGGAAGACGGACGTGCGCTGGGGGTTGTTTATCGACACGGCCGAGGAGACGGGTTTCGTCGAGCCGGCGCGGACCTATCAGGCCGGCCAGACGCTCAAGCTGGCGGAGCGTTCGCTGTGCCTGTTGCGGCTCGTCGAAGGCGAGGAAAGCTCGGTGACGGCGCGGTGAAGTTGCGCCGCAGGCGCGTCCAGCCAAGGTCCTGACGGCTCTCCGGGCCGTCCGTGATTTGGTTTGGAAAAATCTGGGTGCGCGCGTTATGCCTCGACAGAAAATTTACGGACGGTCCGGAGAGCCATCCTACTTTGGATACGACGCCGCTGACGCGGCGGGATGCACGTCAAGATTTTCAGGCTTTGGCCTTTGCATTTTGCGATTTGTTTTTGTATTTACCGACCATGACTGACCAGACCCCACCGCCAGGCGCTTTCCCGACCGACGCCGGGGTCCGCTACCGCGTCTGGGCACCCGAAAAACGCTCGGCGGAAGCCATCGTCAACGGCGGCATGCGCACGGTCCCGCTCCTTCCCACCGACGACGGGTTTTTCCAGGGCACGGACGCTGACGGCCGCGCGGGCGATCTCTACAAATTCCGCCTCGACGGCGACGAGGGACTGACTTTTCCCGACCCCGTTTCGCGCTATCAACCGGAAGGCGTCCACGGGCCGTCGATGGTCATCAAGCCCGGCACCTACCTCTGGAAGAACGAACCGCCCCCGCGCCCCGCCACGCTCTACTCGCTCGTCTTCTACGAGTTGCACATCGGCACGTTCACGACGGAGGGCACGTTCGCCGCCGCCATCGGCCGGCTCGACGACCTTGTGGACCTCGGCGTCAACACCATCGAGATCATGCCGCTAGCCGATTTTCCGGGGCGCTGGAACTGGGGCTACGACGGAGTGTTCCTCTATGCGCCGTCGCGCGCGTACGGGCATCCTGACGATCTGCGCGCGCTGATCGACGCGGCCCATGCACGCGGGTTGCTGGTCGTGCTCGACGCCGTCTATAATCACCTCGGACCCGACGGCAACTATCTCGGCGCGTACACGAAGAATTATTTCAACCCCGCGCATTCGACGCCGTGGGGCGACGCGCTCAATTTCGACGGCGCGCACAACGTCCCGGTGCGTCAGTTTTTCATCGGTAACATCATCTACTGGATGGAGGAATTCCGCTTCGACGGCTTCCGCCTCGACGCGGTCCACGCCATCCTCGATGATTCGGACACGCACATCCTCGCCGAACTCGCGTCGGCGGTCCATGCGCGGGGCGGTTTTGTCATGGCCGAGGACGAGCGCAACGCCGCGTTCCTCGCCGAGCCGCGCGATGCCGGCGGCAGCGGGCTCGACGGCTTGTGGGCGGACGATTTCCACCACAGCGTGCGCGTCGCGTTGACCGGCGAAAAGGAGGCGTATCTCGCCAATTACGTCGGCACCGGCCGCGAGCTCGCCGACACGCTCGTGCACGGCTGGCACTTCCGCGGGCAAGCCACGCCGACGAGCAACCGAGCGCGGGGCACCCCGTGCGACCACCTGCCGCCGCACGCATTCGTTTATTGCATCTCCAACCACGATCAGGTCGGCAACCGGGCGTTCGGCGAGCGCCTGTCGTTCTCGGCCAGCCCGCACGCGTATCGGGCGGCGAACGCGCTGTTGTGCGTCGTGCCTTACACGCCGTTGATTTTTCAGGGACAGGAATGGGGGGCGACGACGCCCTTCCTTTATTTCACCGACCACAACGAGGAACTCGGCCGGCTCGTGACGGAGGGGCGGCGCAAGGAATTTGCGGGTTTCGCGGCGTTCGGCGACGCGAAAAGCTCACAGGAGATCCCCGATCCGCAGGCGGAATCGTCGTTCCTGCAATCGAAGCTGCGCTGGGAGGAGATGCCGATTGGCGGGCATGCCAAAATGCGCGCGCTGTATCGTGAGGCGTTACGTCTGCGGCGCGAGGAAAAGGCGATCCTCGCCCGCCACGACCGCGCGAAATGGCAGGTCGTCTCGCTCGGCGAGAACACCGTCGCCATCGCCTACACCGACGTGAAGGCGGGCGAGATGTGCATGGTCGTCGTCAATCTCAGGGGCGGCGATACGCACGCCGCGATGATCGACGAGGGGCCGCCGGTGGAGGTCATTTTTTCGAGCAATGACGCGCGCTACGGCGGCGACGGTGCGTGTGCCTACGACCCGGCGGAACGCTCGCTGTTTTTCGAGCGGGCGGAACTGCTGATTTTGAAATCCAAAGGACTGTCGGCGGCGTAGTTTATCTTTCCTCGTATGTCTTCGTCTCCCGTCGCGCAGCCGCGCATTCCCAACGCCACCTACCGCGTGCAGATGCACAAGGGGTTTACCTTCGAGCAGGCGCGCGAGATCGCGCCTTATCTGCATGCGCTCGGCGTCAGCGACCTGTACACGTCGCCGTTTTTCCAGGCCAGCCCCGGCAGCACGCACGGCTACGACATCGTCGATCACAACCACCTCAATCCGGAAATCGGCACCGAGGCGGAGTTCGACGCGATGGTCGCCGCTCTGCACGAACACGAAATGGGGTTAGTCGCCGACTTCGTGCCCAACCACATGGGCATCGCCGAAACCACCAACGGCTGGTGGATGGACGTGCTCGAAAACGGCCCGAGTTCGCTGACCGCCAAGTGTTTCGACATCGACTGGCACCCGCTCAAGCGCGAACTCGAAAACAAGGTCCTCCTCCCGATCCTCGGCGACCAGTACGGCCGTGTGCTGGAAAAGGGCGAACTCAAGGTGTCCTTCGAGGGCGGTAGTTTCTATCTGAATTACTACGCGCTACGCCTGCCGATCAACCCGCGCACGTACAATCACATCCTCGCCGTCGCGCTGGAAATGCTGCAACCCAAGGAAGGGTTGCCACCGTCCTCGGTCGTGCCCGCGCCGGTGGGGCATTCGTATCATCTCCCCGAGTTGCAGAGCATCATGACGCAACTTGAGAAGATGCCGCCGCGCACCTCGACCGACCACGCGCAGATCGCCGAACGCGCGCGGGAAAAGGAGGTCGCCAAGGCGCGCCTCGAACAACTCTGCGCCGAGCATCCGACCGTCGCGGAAGCCATCGCGCACGCGATCCAGACGATCCAGGGCACGCCGGGCTATGCCGCTTCGTTCGACCGGCTCGACGCGCTCATCGACGCGCAGGCGTACCGGCTGAGCTATTGGCGCGTCGCGGCGGAGGAGATCAACTACCGGCGCTTCTTCGACATCAACCAACTCGCCGCCATTCGCGTCGAAGATAAAGAGGTTTTCAACGCGACGCACCAGCTTGTCTGGAAACTCCTGGAAAAGAAAGCGGTGACGGGTCTGCGGATCGATCACCCGGACGGACTCTATGACCCACGCGGGTATTTCCGGGCGTTGCAGGAAAACTATGCGCGCGTCACGGGCCAGGAGTTACCCGCCGATGGGAAGGGCATCTACCTGCTCGGCGAAAAAATTCTCTCGGGTGACGAGGCGTTGCGCGAGGACTGGCCCATTCATGGGACAACGGGCTACGATTTCACGACGCACGTCACGCAACTTCTGGTCGATCCATCGGCAGAGGCATCGTTCTCGGAGACCTACCAGAAATTCATCAAGCGGAACGTGAATTTCCCCGCGCTCGTCTACGAGAAGAAGCGCCAGACGATGACGCTCTCGCTGGCGAACGACATCAACGTGCTGGGCTTCATCCTCAACCGCCTGAGCGAGCGCAACCGGCTCTACCGCGACTTCACGCTCAACGCGCTGACGACCACCGTGCGCGAGGTCATCGCGTGTTTTCCGGTGTACCGCACCTACCTTTTCCACGGCCAGCAGCCGGGCGCGGAGGATCGCGCGGTCATCAACAAGGCCGTCACGCTCGCCAAGCGGCGCAACGCCGGCACGGACGCGTCGATCTTCGATTTCCTGCGCGACATCTTGCTGTTCAAGTTTCCGCCGAACACGGACGAGGCAGGGATCACGGAGCACGAACATTTCGTGATGAAGTTCCAGCAATGCACCGGCCCGATCATGGCCAAAGGTCTGGAAGACACGGCGTTCTACATCTTCAACCGGCTGGTCGCGCTCAACGAGGTCGGCGGCGAGCCGCAGCATTTCGGCAGCACGACGGAGAAGTTCCATCAGACCAACGAGCGCAACGCCCGCCTCTGGCCGCACACGATGCTGGCCACCTCCACGCACGACACGAAGCGCGCCGAGGATACCCGTGCGCGGGTCGCCTCGCTGTCGGAAATGCCGAGCGAATGGCGGCGGGCGCTGCGTTCGTGGAGCGCTGCGAACGCCAAGTTCAAGACCAGCGTCGACGGCGAGACGGCACCTTCCGAGAACGAGGAATATCTTATTTACCAGATCCTGTTCGGCACGTGGCCGATGGAGTCGGTGGACGGCGCGGCGGTGCGTTCGGCGTTCGCATCGATGAGCGGCGAGGATCACGCGACGTATGTCAGTCGCATCCAGGAATACATGACCAAGGCCATCAAGGAGGCAAAGGTCAACAGTTCATGGGTTCAGCCCAACGAGGCGTGGGACGAGGCGGTGCGGAAGTTCATTGCGGCGTTGCTGGCGCGCGGGAAGACGGCGAACCCGTTCGTGAAAAGTTTTGTCCCGATGGCCGAGCGCGTCGCGCAGGCGGGCATGGTCAATTCGCTGACGCAGACCGTGTTGAAACTCACCGTGCCCGGCGTGCCGGACATTTATCAGGGCTGCGAAATCTGGGACTACAGTCTGGTCGATCCCGACAACCGCCGCCCGGTGGACTACGCGCATCGCAAGCAATTGCTCGCGTCGCTGGACGGGGCCGATCCGCGTGCGTTGCTGGCGTCGTGGACGGATGGGCGGGTGAAGTTATTCGTCGTCCGGACGTTGCTGCATTATCGGCGCGAGCACGCGGAATTATTCCGGCAGGGCAGCTACCGGGCGCTGTCGGTCACGGGGAAATTCGCGGACAACGTGGTGGCGTTCGTGCGCGAACACGAGGGGGCGTCGGTGCTGGTCGTCGTGCCACGCGTTTCGTCGCGCGTGGGTGGCCCGCCGTTGGGCAAGGCGTGGGAGGACACGACCGTCGTGTTGCCCGAGGGAGGGTCAGCCTGGCGCGATCTGTTCACCGGCCGCAAGCCCGGCGGAGACCTCGCCGTGTCAAACCTGCTGGCGGAATTTCCCTGCGCGGTGCTGGTGCGGTGAACGAACCGTGATCAACCAGGGCAAAAAGAACGTGCTGGGCATCCGGGTGGATGCCGTGGACTACGAGGCGGCGGAGGAATCGATCATCCGCGCGGCGCACGAGGAACGCCCCTTCGCGGCGTCGGCGCTGGCGGTTCACGGGATCATGACGGGCGTGCTCGACCCCGAGCACAAATACCGGCTCAACCGCTTCGACCTCATCACGCCCGACGGCCAGCCGGTGCGTTGGGCGATGGCGCTGACGGGTCAAGCGAAGCTGCCCGACCGCGTGTACGGGCCGTTCCTGACGCTGCGGGTCTGCGCGCGGGCGGAACGCGAAGGATTGAGCGTGTTCCTCTTCGGCGCGACGCCCTCCACGCTCGGAAAGCTGGAGGCGGAGTTGAAGAAGCGTTACCCGGCGTTGCGCGTGGCCGGGACGAGGCCTTCGCGGTTTCGCAAGGCGACGTTCAAGGAACGCGCGTCGGACGTGGAAGCGATCCGCGCGTCGGGCGCGCATCTCGTGCTGGTCGGCCTCGGCTGCCCACGCCAGGAAATCTGGGCTTACGAGATGCGCGAGGACATGGGCCGGCCGCTGCTGGCGGTGGGCGCGGCGTTCGATTTCCTGGCGGGCAGTCTTGCGATGGCCCCGGCGTGGATGCAGGCGCGCGGACTCGAATGGCTCTACCGCCTGACGCGCGAGCCGGGGCGCTTGTGGCGGCGTTATTTGATCCTCAATCCGCACTATTGCTGGCTGCTGTTGCAGCAGACGTTGAAGATCCGCCGCTTCGACCCGGACAAAGCGGCGGCTCCGACCGAGCGGGTCAGTTACGGTTAGCGGGCGGATCGTTCCACAACGTCTTGACCGGGTGCAGCGTCCACACCCCGTCGCGGCGGGCCTGCTCGATGCGGTCGGCGAAATTGCCCAGGCTGCGGACGTGGCGGTTTTGCTCGCCCCAGTCGCGCAGCCGGTAGCCGAGATGGTGCGCGGTCGTCGGCAGGGAAATCTCCAGGTAGATCGGCAACGGCTCGGCGACGCCCGCCACCGCTTCGAACGCCTCCCGCGTCCAGAACGACCCGCTGCCGAACATCGACAACACCACGCCCGGTTCGCGCCGGACGCTGAAGCACGCCCAATGTTCCAGGAACCCGGCCTGCGGCAGGTGGTAGAGATAATGCGGCTGGTTGGTGCCGTCCACGCGCGCGAGTTGGAAGCCGAGCACGTCGGCGTGCTCGGCCTCCAGTCGGGAGAGTTGCAAGGCGTTGAAATTTTCGACCAGAGGTAAGTGGTCGTATTCCGCGAAGTGGACGTGGGTGAATTCGCGCCCGTACTCCGCCAGCCATTGCGAAGCCCCGCGCCAGACGGCCCCGTAGCTCTGGCGTTCGCGCTGGTGGTCGCGCGTGGACAATCGTGGGTCGGTCACGCGGATTTTCTGCGGGTGAGCGATCTGCGCGAACGTCTCCGGCGCGCCGTTGAAGACGATGAGCACGTCGTCGGCCGGACAGTACCCGCGCCACCATTCCAGCATCCGCGCAACGGCGGCGGGGGGCTGGTGGGTCAACAGCAGATTAAGCACCCGGTGGTTCATGGGGAAAGTCCGGCGGCGGATGCGCGGTGAAGCGGAGTTCCTGTTTCCAGTACGTCAGCCGTTCCTGCGGCGCGAATTCCGCCACGACGACCGCGTCCAGGCCGATGACGTGGACCTTGCCGCGAAAGGGAATCAGCAGCGCGCGGCCCAGTACCTTGCCCGTTCGAGGGTCGGTCACGCGCGAACCGAGCAGGCGCGCGACCCAGAGGACGAGGGCGCGCAGGGCGAGTTTGAACCGTGCCATGTTGGCAGTTAGAAAGCGCGGAAGGCACGGGGAGTCAATGCCCGTTTGCACCGGCGCGGGCGAGCATCGCGCGGATCGCGTCGAGTCGCTCGGCGGCGAGACGGTCGAAGCTGAAGCGAGCGGCCCAATCGATCCCCTCCGCGCGCAGCCGGGCGTGAAGGGCGTCGTCGATCAACGCCGCCCGCAACGCGTCCGACGCGGCGGGGGTGTCGCGGAAGTCCGTCAGGAGCGCGTGCCCGCCCGTGACCTCGCGCATGACCGGGATGTCGTGCACCACGCACGGCACCCCGCAGGCCATCGCCTCGACCACGCAGCGCCCGAAGGTTTCCTCCCGGCTGGCGAGCACGAAGGCCCGCGCCTGCCGATAGAGGGGGCCGAGGTCGGCGTCGTCCACCCAGCCGAGGAAACGCACGTCGCCGGCGACGCCGAGTTCGGCCGCCTGCGCGCGGGCGGCGTCGGCACCGCCCTGCCAGTTGCCGCCGACCATCACGAGGGGATGATTTCTTCGCACCTCCGTCGGCAGGGCGGCGTAAGCTGCCAACAACAGGGGGGCCTGTTTATAAGGATAAAAATTGCTCGTCCACAGCAGGTAGCCGGGTTCGAAGCCAAATTTGTCCTCCACCCGCCCGGCTTCGCCGTCGTCGGCGGGGGCGGGGGAAAACTGCTCGTGCTGCAAGCCCTCGTAGCTGACAAGGAGCCGGTCCGCGCAGCCCGGGAACACCCCGCGGATCTGCCCGGCGGCGAACTGCGAATTGGTGATGATGAGTTCCGCCCGGCGCACGGAACGGTCCACCACGAACCACCGGTAGAGCCGGCGCGCGAGACCGACGCGGTTGGAACGGTCGAGGTGCTGGAGCGACAGCAGGTGCATCGCGGTGGGGAGGGTCTTGCGGACGGGCACGAACCCGACCGTCACCAGCGCGTCGGCCCCGCGCCGGCGGGCCTCGGCGGGCACGCGGAAATGGTCCGCCAGCAGGCGCGGCCCGAGCCGGTCGTTGGCGGGGTAACGGCGCACGACCTCCACGCGCGGGGAATCGACCGACCACTCCTGGCCCGGCCCGGCGAAGACGATCCAATCCACGTCGGCGAAAAGCGCCAGCGAATGGCTGACCAGTTCGTGGAAAAGCGTCGTCAGTCCGGTCTTGCGCCCGGGGTGTTCGCAGAGGGTGGACAGGGCGAGCTTCACACGGCACGGAACAAGCCGAGGTCAGTAAAAGACGTAGCCGTTTACCATCAGTCCGGTGATCAGGCACATCAAACCTGCCGAGGCGGCCATCAGCGCGCCGCCGAGCCACGGCACGCGGGTAGCGATCCAGGCGAGAGTCAGGTGGACCGGCACCACCACGCTCAGATAGCGTGCCATCGGGCTATGGTTGGCGGCAGTGACGTAGATGAACAGCAGCGCGAACGCCACCACTGGATAGGAAGGACGCCGCAGCGCGCGCAGGCTGAGAGCCGAGAGAGCGATGCCGCCGAGCAGTAGCCCGTAGATGATGACCCATTTGCCGGTGTGCATGGGGGCAATCTCTCGAAGGAAAGCCGTCCAAGGCGCGACCGGATGCGCGTTCTGGGGCCATCCGCTGACCAGTACGTTGTGTTGGGCGCGCCAATCTCCGAAGTATACCTGCATAGACAGCAAAAAAGACGCGTGGCCGAGGGCCGGAGCGGCGGCGGCCAGCAGCCAGCGCGCGTATTCGCCCGGGGTCGGCGCGACGCCCCCCGCGCGTCGGCGCTCAAGCCACTCCGAAAGCGCTTCCAGCGCCACGAAAAGACAGGCCAAGATGCCGACCACGCGCGTCAGGGCCAACAGATAACCTGCCGCCGCCACCACCCACCAGTGCCGCCGCCGGCAGCCCAGGATCAGCACGAGAAACAGCAACAGGAAGGTGCTCTCCGAAAAGATCATCGAAAACCACGCCGTTCCGGGACACAGCAGCATGAACGCAAGCGCCCAGGCCGCAGCGGTCCGGGAGCGCAGTTCCAGTTCTGCTAATTCCCAGAGCAGAAAACAGGCGATCAGCAGCATGACGTTCGCGACCAGATGCCCGGCCAAGGGCCAGTCGGGCACCATGTAATGCGCGGCCCGCATGAGCCATGGAAAAACGGGAAAGAAGGCGACGTTGCCGTTGACTCCGCCGCTCGCATCCACCCAGTAATAGTAATGGTCCCTGGCGACGCACGTGTACCAGACGGCGTCCGCCCGGTAGAACAGATCGTCCAACCGCTCGTGCGCGGGCAGTGGATTGGGCGTCTCCGCCTTGGCGAAATGGCTCCAGGCCACCTGCGCGGACAGGATGACGAGCAAGCGGGAGAACAGGAACAAGCTGAGGACGATCATCACGCGTCGTCTGTCGCCCAAGACCGTCCGCCAAGACCAAAGACCGGCAGCAGTTGAAACGGGAATGGCGGTTGGCTGCATAGGCGGTCGAGTCTAGGAAGCGCGGGATGGCCGTCAACACAATCCTCGGTCGCGCGCCCGGAGAGGAATTGCCGGAGCGGGCAGCGCGCTCTTGACTCCGGCAAGCCACCGACTCATAGGAGTGGCGCGCCGCCTTCGAGCGGGCTGGCGCCTCTCCGCTCCCTTTATGCATCACGTGTTGTGGCTGCCCGCGCACCCGGCTTCCGGCGCTGTCAGCATGGACCGCTATTGGCGGGAGTTGGATCGGCAGCGGCGTTCCCAGGTTGGTGGGGGAAGCGATCTCGCCATCGAGTGTCCGCTTGGCGCCCCGCCGGAACACAGCCGACCGGCGGCGCGGCCCATCCGCATCTGGCAAAAATATCTCGCCTACCCGTGGCAGGTGCGGCGAGCCTCGGCGCGCCCGGGCGTCAAGGTGGTGCATGTGCTCGATCATTCCTACGCGCACCTGCTGGCCTGGGTGCCGCCGGATTCGTACAAGGTGGCGACCGTGCACGATCTCGCCCCTCTGCGCGACGGTGCAGACCTGACACCAGCCCAATTGGCACGGTTCCGGCGCACGGTCGAACACCTCAAGCTGGCAGACGCCATCCTGGCGGTTTCGCGTTACAGTGCCAGCGAAGCCATCGCGTTGCTCGGCTTGTCCCCGGAGAAGGTGTCCGTGCTGCCGGAGGGGGTCGATCCGACAACGTTCGCCCGTCCCGCCAGCGAGGGGGGCCAGCCCGCGTGGCGCGCTGTTCTGGCCGGACGGCGCGTGGTCCTGAGCGTGGGGGCGGTGACGCATCGAAAAAACCTCGTCTGTCTGCCGGCGGTTTTTCACGAGCTTGGCAAGCTGTTGCCCGGCGTGCCGCTGGCGCTGCTGCGCGTGGGTGCGCCGTTGCCGGCCCCGCTGCTCGACGCGTTGCGGCAAATGCTCGGCGAGTCGGGCGTGGTCGAGCTGGGCCTGGTGCCGGACGCCGAACTGGCCACGGCGTACCGGCACGCCGACGCGCTGATTTTTCCCTCGCGCATCGAGGGGTTCGGCTTTCCCGTGCTCGAGGCGATGGCGGCGGGCTGTCCGGTCGTCTGCACGAACGTTACCAGCCTGCCGGAAGTCGGCGGGGAAGCCGCGCTCTATTTTTCGCCGGACGATCCCCGGGGGGCGGCGGCGCACCTGGCACGTTTGTTCACGGACGAGAGGTGGCGTCGGGACCGCGTTGAGCAGGGCAGGGCGAGGAGCGCGGGCTTTTCCTGGGAAACGCATTATCACCAACTCCTGCAAATCTACCGCGACGGCATCGCCTCGACGCGGGCGCGGCAGGCCGTTAGCACGCCATACCCCTGAACCAGGAGCCAATCCTGCCGGCTAGCCGGTCCCGCCCGGCCACCTCCATCCTCACCCACCAATGAACGCCCGGAGCGCACCTATTCCCATCTTGAATCTGACGGACACCAGCATCGCATCGGCGGCGCACCGGCCCAGGCGCAACTTCGATTTCGAGCCGTTGCGCCGCCGGCAGCCGGAGGCGCGGGAAATCGTCTGGCTGCGCGCGGCGTCCGACGTGGACCTCGACGCGAAAGTCGACGCGATGGGCAGCCCGAGAATTCGCCGCCTGCGTTCTTACGTGCAGTGCCTGTGGAGCCTTTTGTGCCACCTGGGGACGTTGCGCCGGTCGGCGGTGATCTTCAGTTTCACGCCGCACCATTTCTGGTGGGTGGCGCTGCTGTGGCGGGTCGGGCTGCTGCCCTCGGCCGGCGGCAAGGTGGTTTGCGGGATTTTCTCGCGCACCACGCCGCTGCTGCGCAAGCGGAAGCTGCTGCGCCGGTTGCCGCCCGGTTTTTGCGCCTACCTGATGGTGCAGCGCCAGATCGACGATCTGGTGGCCGCCGGCTGCCCAGCCGACCGGTTGAAGAGCTTCACCTGGCGCATCGACACCGACTGGTACGTGCCCGCGCGCCCGGCCCGGGGCGGCGGATACATCCTCTGTGCCGGGATGGCCTACCGTGACGAGGCGCTGGTCGCCCGGCTGGTGGGCCGCACGGGCCGCAAACTGATCCGCGCGGCGCGTACGGAGCACCTGCACGGCTTCTTCCGCGAACAACTCGGCGCGTTGGCCGACGACCGCGCCGTCTTCGAGTATCGGGTCGTGCGCGACCATCGGGACTATTTGACCCTGCTGCAACAGGCCGAGGTGCTGCTGCTGCCCCTGCGGCCGGTCAGCGACGAGCCGGCGGGATTGACCACGGCCCTGGAAGCCCTGGCGTGCGAGGTGCCGCTGGTGGCCAACGCGGCGTACGGGGTGACGGAAGTGCTCGCAGGCGGCTATGGGTTGCCGCCCGTTCCCGACAACCGGCCCGAAACCTGGCTGACGGCCATCGACGCCGCCTTGCGGGGCGAGTCCATCACGACGGGCATCCTGCGGCGCGGCCGGAGCCACGTTTGCGAGCACTATCACGTCGGAGACGAGATCGAGGACTGGCGCGGCATCGAGCCGGTCCGCCGCGCGCTGGACGGCGGGCGGCCGTAAAGGGAACTGGGAACTTGCCAAATGCCTGCCGGGTCGATAACATCATACCCGGCCTGACTCCCAGGCACCTAGCCCTTGCTTCTCCTTCAATTCCTCCTGCCGTGATCGACAACGACAGCTTCTCCGGTGGACGCGGCGGTGGCCTGGCCATCGTCGCCGCGCAGTTCTTCCTGCCCTGTGTGACGTTCCTGATGATGATCGCCGTGGCCTTCCTGGCGGCGTCCATCGTCTCGAACGAGGGCGACAACCCGGTGGCCGTGCTTTTGCTCGTCACGGGGGTTTGCCTGGCGGTCTACGCTCTGATCCGCCCGTGGGGAGCATTCCTCGTCTTCCTCTGGCTGGCGGTGACGATTGACACCTTCAAGCGGCTGACTTTCGCCACGTCCAGCATGTCGATGAACGACGTGGCCTACGTCCTGGCCGTGCCGGTTATCGTGATGGCCGCTCTCTATCTGCGCGTTGCCCTCCTGCAATGGTTCGCCCACGACTCGAAGATCGACCGGATTCAGTTTGCCAAGTTCGTGCCGGTCATGATCCTCCTGTTGCTGGTCTTCGTGGGGATCATCGGTAAGGACGGTTTGTCGTTCGCCAACCTGTCCAAGAACTACACGCTGCTCTGCTACATCCCCGCCGCCGTCGTGGTGCCGCTGCTGCTGACCGAGCCGGCGCGGTGGACCAAGTACTCCCGGCACCTTTTTTGGATCACGATAGTGATCGGAATCTACGGGCTGATCCAGAGCTGGCATGGGCCGTTCGACTTCGAGCTGACCTATCTGATGAGCGGTCTGACGGCGACGGACAATTTGATCGAGGCGGACGGACGTTTCCGCGTGTTCAGCCTGCTCAATGCTTCCTCCACCTTCGCCGGGATGATGGTCATCGGCACTTTCTACGCGCTCTACGGCCTGTGCGTGAAGTACGGGCGGCTGCAACTCAAGGGCTGGCGCACCAAGGCCATGATCGCCTTTTGTTTTTTCGTGTGCTTCCTCGCCACGCAGCGCGGAGCGTTCGTCTGCGGCCTGCTGACGGTGGCGATGCTGCCGCTGTTCAGCCGTCCCCGGATGCTGCAAGTCGCTTTCGGCGTTTTCGTGGGCCTATTCATCCTGATGGTCACGCACATCGACGAAGTCTGGTATTCCGTGCAACAGTTCGACGGAGAACTGCAGTCCCTGAATACCAGTGACTTCGTCCAGCAGAACACCAGCCTGTTGACCTTCGGAGCCCGCGTCCAGAGCTTCGAGTTGCTTCAGGCGTCTTCCACCTGGACTGCTTTCGGGCAGAGCGGTCACCTGGAGATCATGTCGGGGCACGACCTGGTGACGACGCTGGTGTTGTGGATCGGGTGGGTGGGTCTGCTGGTGTTCTTCACCATGACCGCCGGCCTGCTGGCCATCAGCAGCAAGCTGCTCGCGGACCTGAAGCACAACCCGACGGCCTACCTGTGGGCGCAGGTTAATCTGGCGGTGTTCTTTTTCATCGTCATCTGGAGCATGCTGCTGGGTTCGGTGATCCACGTCAGCCCGATGAACTTCTTCTTCTGGTTCTCCATCGGCAACCTCCTCTACATGTACAAGAACGAGCGCCTGATCGTGCGGGGGCCCGAGACTGCTCCGACCCTGCCGTTGGCCGGGCCGGCGCGTGGGGGCCTGGTCGGGATCACCCCGGCGCGGCCCGTCCTGACCGGAGCCGCCCGATGATGCCGCCGGGCTTGTCCGCGTTCGGGTCGGCGTATCCTTCGGAAGGAAAGGTGCCTTGGACGAGCGGCACCGCCGGCCGATGAACGTGCAGTTGCGTTCCGGCGGTGATCCGCGCGGCGCGCGAGCCGGGATGGCGCGCCCCTTTGCAATGCGGGGGAAGGTGGCGCACGGTCGGCACACGTCCTCCACGCCGCCCGAGGAATTTGCAAGACCCAAGGCATGAACTCTCCCCGGATCGGCATCGAGCTTTTCAACCTCAGCCACGAGCGAAGGATATTCGCGCGCGGGAGGTTTACCACGAGCTACGGCCGGGTGGCGGAGCACACGTACCGGGCGCTGCTGTTCGGCGCGCCCGAGGCCTGGCAATACGAGTTGCTCATTGCCGGTTCCTGGCGTCCCCGCCCCGACGAGGCCGGGGCCTTCCAAAGCCACGGGACGCGGGTGCACCCGTTCTTCGTGCCGCCTTCGGTCCCGCTGGTCAACGCCCGGGTCCGCTCGGCGTGGCATCGGTACGGCAAGCCGGCTTTCTATTTTCCGTACGTCGAGAAACAGCGTTACTCGCTGCTGCAATACACCAGCGAGCTGCCTTGGGCGGACCGTCCCCTGGCCCCCGTCGAATGCTGCGCGGCCTACGACTATTACGAGGCCTACGTGGACCCGGCGTCCTGGGAGTCAACGCGCAAGCGGCTCGAAGCGCACCGGGAATCGCTCTGGCTCTCGGCGATCTCCGAGTTCACCCGGCAGGATGCGATCCGCCTGCTGGGCCTGGCTCCCGAGCGCGTGCGGACGATTCACATCGCGGTCGATCATGGCATCTACCGGCCGGATGCCCAGGGCGACGACGAGGCCCACGCGGCGAAGTGGCAGCTGCCGGAGCGCTACGTGTTCTACGCGGGCAGCATCGCCGCGCGCAAGAACGTGCTCACCCTGGTGCGTGCCCTGGAGCGACATAACGAACGCGCGTCCGAACCGCTCCCCCTGATCATCGCGGGCAACGTGGCGGGGGCGAACTATCTGCTGCGGAGGCGGATCTGGAAGCAGATCGCGGAGATCGCGCGGAAAACGCCGGTCCGGCAGATCGGGTACCCGACGGACCCGGAGATGGCGTTTTTCTTTCGCCGGGCGCTGATGGTGGTGCATCCGGCGGTGTTCGAAGGGTTCGGACTGACGGTCCTCGAAGGCATGGCCTGCGGAGCGCCCATGATCTGCGGCCGGCATTCCTCCCTGATCGAGGTCGGCGGGGACGCGGCGCGCTTCGTGCAGGACAGCAAGGACGCGGAGGAACTGGCCGAGGCCATCGGCGAGGTCGCGGGCGACGCCGCGCGCCGGGCGGAGTTGCGGCGGCTCGGGATCATCCAGGCGGCGCGGTTTCGCTGGGAAAACTTCGCGCGGCAGACGGTCGAGTTTTACCGGGACATGCTCGCCGCGTGAGTCGAGCCGGCGTCAGTCCGGCGCGAGGTTCTCCAAAGTGGGTTGAACCGCGGGCGGATTCCATGGCTCGACCCGCGAGGCTCCCGTCGCCGCGAAGATTTCCGCGTCCGCCGGAGTAGCACGTCGGGGTCTCGGGTAACGCCGGTCGAACTCCAGCGCCTCCTCCACGCTGCCGTACGTGAAAAAGCGGACCGGCGGCTGCCGGCCCAGCCAGCGGGCCAGCCGCATCCAGACCGAACGGCCCGACAGGCCGCACAACCGCCGCGCGGCCGTTTGCAGCATCCGGCGCGGGGAACTCAGATTGCCGACGGCACGGGCGATCCATGCTGTCGGCGAAGGTTTCCAACCCGCACGGGCGAGCGCCGCCCGCATCTGACGCTTCAGGGCCGGGTTTTGCAGCCGGGCGACATCGTCGGCGAGAAAACTCAGGTAGCTCGTGCGCTCGATCTCCGGCAGCTTCGGGCTGCGGGTCTCGTTCCGCACGCAACAATATTCGTGCATGATGGCATTGCCCACCGTGAGCACCTCGGGGGCGGGGGCCGCCCAGGCGTAGGACTTGCCGTTCAACTGGGCGACGAAGTCGAGATGGTCCTTCGAGGCGATGCCGCGAATCTGGCTCTCGCCGTTGCTGCGGTTGAGAGCGTAGTGCAGCAGCGGAGCCTTGTCGTAGAAAAGGATGGAATCCACCATTTCGAGGCTCCGGTAGCAAAAGTTGAAATCCGGCGCGACGGAATCGAACAGGTCGCCGTGCCGCGCCCGCAACCCCTGCCAGACCGCGCGCGGGACCACCGTGTTCATCAGGTGCGGCACCCAGCCGGGCACCACGGCCCGGGCGCTGAGCGCGAGCAGCGCCGCCGCCGGCACCTCCCACACCTCGCCGCTCCACGCGGATTGGGTCAACCGGACCGGCGTGGCGTAGTCGTCAATCGCATCGTGCAGGTAGGTGATGATTTTGCCCGGGTGCCGGCCCGCCAGCGCGACCAGTCCAGATATTTCCCCGGGCCGGAAGATCATCCGGTCGGTCAGCAGGGTGAAATGGTTCGCGGCGGGAAAAGAATCCAGCACCTGCGAGAATACCCAGTTGTAATGGTGCGTCATCGACAACGGGGCCGGGGGAGCCACGTAGCGCACCCGTCCCCGCGCTTCCCCTTCGCAGAAGGCGCG
>CALMVM010000410.1:0-11228 GCA_937873255.1 uncultured Verrucomicrobiota bacterium
CAGCGGCGACAACTTACCACTGCCATATCGCTCAATCACGTTGAAAGTCGCTGTAAATGCGATGCCGCTCGCAAGCCTGGACCATGACGGCACCCGCTTCTGCGCCGTCGGCTTTGTTGGCCGTGCGGACGTGCACGGCCAGGAGCGTGCCCTGGCTGTCGATGGCGACATGACGCGAGCGGCCCTTGACCTTCTTGCCCCCGTGCAGGCCACGCTCCTCGCCCTCGGCGGCGGTTTTGACGCTCTGACTGTCGAGGATCGCGTGGCGCGGCGCACGCCGCCCCCGCCCAAGTGCAACCTCGCGCCAGCGGGTGCCGAGCACCGCGACCGCCTCCTGCCAGACACCGCGCTTCTGCCAGCGCCGCCAGTGGTCATACACCGTGTCCCAAGGCGGCAAGTCGTGGGGCAACGCCCGCCAGCGACAGCCTTTACGCAGTCGGTAGAGGATGGCTTCGACCACCCAGCGCTTGGGGTACTTGGAACGGGCGCCACGCGGATCGGGCCGTCCGAAGAACCGCTCGATCTTCGCCCACTGCTTATCGCTCAAATCGCTCGGATAGCTCACGCCGGCAACCTGCCGACGACTATCAACCGTCGCAATCCTTTTAACTCAACAGTTTTTAATGATTATTACGCAAGTAACTAGCAATGTGAATATTACAATTGTATCGCTGTGGTCGAAAATGGTGAAGCAGCGGCTGGAGCGCTTTCGCCAATCTTCCCGATGGTCCGTCCAGACCTCAGTGTATGTACAACGATGAAATGGCACTTCGCTTTTTCCTCAAGATCCTGCCAGCGATTTATCAGGTCAGCGACGAGGGCTTCGTCATGGTCAACTTTACCAAAGAGAATATCCAAATGTTCTTGAAAGGATCTACCGAGGTTGCGTACGTGCAGAGGTTTTTTACTGAACGAGCATAAAGTCACCGCCATTCTGTTTCGACTGGAAGCAGAAGACGTGAGTAAAGCATTGATTCTCGCACGTCATCGTCTCGAAAACTTCATCGACGCGCTGGCGATCACTTTGCCCTTTTTTGACTCGGCTTCCGGCGTCCATGCCCAACGCGACACGTCACTGAGCAGCCAACTCCTCTATGCAATGAAGATGTACTGTGCCGGTGCTTAAACCGGAGACCTCGGGTGAGGGTTTCTCTGCAAGTGGAGCGCGTTGGAGAGTCTCGTTTGCGGAGAGCGGGCCGGGAAGAGGACGATCAAGGCGACCGAGGCGAGGATGATGGCCATGCCCAGGAGCGTCGCGCCGGTGACGGTCTCCCCGGCCAAAGCCCAACCGAGGAACACCGCCACACCGGGATTGACGAAGGCGTACGTGCCCACCAGCGTGGGACTGGCCGCGCCGAGCACCCAGACGTAGGCGCTGAAGCCGACCAGCGCGCCGACCAAAACCAGGTAAAGGTAAGCCCAGGCGCTGCGGGCGGTCACGGCCGCCAGGTGGAAATCGGCGGGTTCACCGTGCAGGGCGGCGGCGAGGACGAGCAGCGCGCCGCCGCAAAGCATCTGCGCGCCGACGTTCAAGACAGCGGAGGCGGGGCGGTCCGCGCGTTTGGCGTAGAGCGAGCCGGCGGCCCAGACCACCGCCGCGAGCAGAACCAGCACGCTGCCCGTGGAAAGCGCCCTTGGCGTGAGCGCCGGCGGCACGTGAGCCGCCGGCGTGGCAGGACGCACCAGCAGGCACACACCCGCAAAGCCGACCAGCAGCGCGAGGAAATGGACCGTGCGCAGGCGCGGCGACTGGCCGCTCCACCAGCCGAAAAGAGCCATGAACATCGGCACGGTGGCCACCAGCATCGCCGCCAAGCCGGAGGGGATGAACCGCTCGCCCAGCGTGACGCCGCCGTTGCCTACGAGCAAGAGGCACGCGCCGACGATGGCGGCATCGCGCCACTGGCGGGCCGTGGGCCAGGGGGCGCGTTGTTTCCAGCGCGCGTAGGCGACCAGCAGCACGCCCGCCAGAAGGAAGCGCGCCCCGGCCATGAGCAGCGGCGGCACCGACTCGATGGCGACGCGAATGGCCAGATAGGTCGAACCCCAGACGACGTACACCAAGCCGAGCGCTACGGCGACCTTGGCGGGTTGAGAGGCAAGAGCGGGCGAAGCAGACGCGGTTTGGCGCGGGCGAGCATCGGTGGACGAGGAACTGGTTTGGGACATAAAGGGCAACGCAGGGGCCAATGGGGTGAAGTACCCGGGCAGGTTGGCAAGAGGAATATTCATCTCGTCCTGCCCAATGGATGGATGGCTGGTGTCATCAACTCCCACGCGCCGGCGCGATGCGTTGGCTGCAAAGGAGACAAAGCCACCTCGGAGCCTGCTGCCAAGCGCAGGCCCAAGGCGTCCGCGAAGCAGTCGGCTGCCGTCCCGTCCACGCCGAAGAAAAGCACCGGCTCGATCAGTTCCAGCTCCACGAGGTAGAACCCCGGGGCGTGGCCGACCTCGACGAGGTCCACCCGCACGTAGAGCGGCGTGGACCACGAGGCCGCTAGCAGCCGCAGAAGACGCTCTGCCCCGGCGATCAGCAAAGGGGGCGGCTTTTCGCTGGTCCACGTTCCGCCGTACTGCGGCTGCACCCGAAACTCTCCCGGTGCCGGTCGTTTGCGCACGGCGTGGCGGTAGCGTCCGTCGATGAAAACGAGCGACCACTCGCCCCCGGTCAGGATTTCCTCGACGAAGGGCTGCACCATCGTCCCGCCCCGTTGGCACTGCTGCTCAAAGCGCGCGGCATCCGCATCGCACAGCCCGCTCAGATCAACGGTCCACGTGCCGAAGGCGGCGGCCGAAACGGTGGGCTTGATGACCGCCCGCCGCCAGCCGTGCCGTGCCAGGAGTTCTGCCAGGTCGGGTTTTTCCCCCTCTGCTATCCACGCGGTCGGCACGGTCGGCACGCCGGCCCCCGCGAGTTCACGCAGGGAAGCTTTGGATTGGTTCCACCTCACCAGCGCGAGAGGATTGAGCACCGGCACGCCAGCAGCCGCGATTTTGTCGAGCCAGCCGTTGAAGGTCGTGGCCTGTCGATGGTAATCCCAGGTCGACCGCAGCACGACCGCCGTAAAATCTTCCCACCGGATGCCGGCAAGGTTCCAGGGTGCGGGATGAACCTCGATCCCGAGCCGGGCTTCAACCGCCGTAGCCGCCAACGCATCGTTCGCACTGAGGCCAGGCTGGGTGGCGCAGGTCGCAAACGCGAGCGGCTTCATCTTCCCTGGCATGACAGGAAAAGCTTCAACCCACCAGTGGAGCGTTTTCCACGTCGTCACCTTCCACCGCAAAGCCTTCCCTGCGCCAGTACTCGATGCCGCCGATCATCTCCTTGGCCTGGAAGCCGAGGGCAGTCAGTCTCACCGCTGCCCGGGTAGCGGCGTTGCAGGCCGGTCCCCAGCAGTACACCACCGGCAGCGTGTCCTTGGAAAACCGGGCGGTCGTTTCCTGGTTGATCGTGCGGTACGGCAGGCTAACCGCGCCGGGCAGATAGCACTGCGCGTAAACGGGAGTGGAGCGTGCGTCGATGACGACGAAGCCCGCGCCGGCCCCGTTGTGCAGGTCGTAGTGCACGTCGGAAGGATCGGTTTCGTAGCCGAGCTTGGCCGAGAAGAAGCGGTTGGCCTCGTGCGGTTCTGCCGCCGGGGTGGCAAGCACGGCGGTGGATTTTTCGGAAATCGAGGGGGCGTTGGTAGTCATGGTTGTTAGAGGGTTAAATCGTGGTCGCCACCGGCGTAAAGTATGCCGTAGCGAGGGCACTGTGAGCGCGGGATTGGTCTGGCGTAAAGAGCCACTTTTCGCACTCAGGCAGTACCACTTTTTGTTCCCCGAGGCACCGGGGTCCCTCTATTCCGGCCAGACGACGGCTGGAGAATCCGCTCCCGCGCCAGGCAGGCTGCCAGACGCCCGACACCGTCGGCAACCTGCTCCGGCGGCAGCGCCGCGTAGTGAAAAATCAACCCGGGGGGCCGCACGGCTTTCGTGTCCGCAAAGTGGCTTGAGAGCGGGGCGACACTCAGCCCCACCGAGGCGGCCAGTTCACAGATGCGCCGGTCGGACACGCCCTCTGGCAGCCATCCGGTGACGTGGAGGCCGGCATCGACCGGTCCCAGTCGCAGGAAATCGGCGAACACCGGCGCCGAAGCGCGCGCGTGCAGCAGCGCGTCACGTCGCTGGCGGTAGAGAGCGCGCATCTGGCGCAAGTGCGTGGCCAAGTGCCCTTGGTTGAGGAAGTCGGCCGCGACAGCTTGCGTGAGCGGCGGAGAAAAACCATCGGTCGCTTCGCGGGCCGCCGTGAAGGCACCGACCAGACTTTCAGGCACGACGAGGTAGGCCAGGCGCAGGCCGGGAAAGAGCACCTTGTGGAACGTGCCCGCGTAGAGCACCTGCCCGGCGGTATCCAACCCTTGCAACGCCGCCAGTGGCCGACCGTTATAGCGGTACTTACTGTCGTAGTCGTCCTCGAACGACCACCACGTCCTTCTCGCGCAGCTGTTCGAGCAGGCGGGCCAACTCGGGACGGCTGTGTCCGGCCCGCGCGCCGGAGACCTTCTCTTGATGAACGCGCCGTCAACCCGCCTTCCGCAGCGCGTCGAGTTGCAAATCGAGGTACTGGTCGGCGGTGGACACGCGGGCGTAGCCGAGATGCATACGGAAGAGGGGAAATGCTTTTGCAAAACTTACCGTTTTTTGACACGGTTGGTGGATGGTCCTGCTTTCGGGGCGGCCTTCTGTCAAGAAGCGGCCAGGAGGAGGCACAAGGCGCCCGAGCCTTTCTCGATCGGCAAGTTCCTTTGATGCAAGCTAATCCACCGTATTTTGATGCAGGGCGGTGCGGCAGTTGCTACGATGCGCGCCCACAAGCGCCCGGTTGCCATGGTGCACAGTGCCGAAGTCGTCCACGCTCCTGACAAAACGATGCATCCAAAACTCTTCCGCAAACTCGCCCAGGTCGTTGCGGTGCTTGCCGTCGGTGCTTCTCGCCTTGCTGCGCAGACACCGCCCGCCCCGCCGTCATCTGTCTCGGCAAACTATGCCCTGCGCTGGGGCGTGAAGATCCCGCTCCGCGACAAGGCAGAATTGAACGCCACCCTCTACCTGCCGAAAAACGCCGATGGTTCACCTCCGAAAACTCCGGTCATTTTCACGCTCACCCCCTACGTGAGTGACACCTACCACGAGCGCGGCGTCTATTTCGCCGAGCATGGCTACGCCTTCGTGCTCGTGGACGTGCGTGGCCGCGGCAACTCTGGCGGCGAGTTCGAGCCGTTCGCCAACGAGGCGCGCGACGGTCACGACGTGGTCGAGTGGCTGGCGCAGCAGCCGTTTTGCGATGGCAAGGTGGCGATGTGGGGCGGCTCCTACGCGGGCTTCGACCAGTGGGCTACCGCAAAGGAATTCCCACCGCATTTGGCGAGCATCGTGCCGGCCGCTGCCGCGTTCGCAGGAGTCGATTTTCCAGGGAGCAACAACGTTCAATCCTCCTACGACATCCAGTGGCACACCCTGACGACTGGCAAGGCGATGCAAAACAATCTCTTCGGCGACTCCAAATTCTGGCGCGCGAAGTATTTCGAGGCCGCAAAGAACCACGCCTCTTTCCGTGCACTCGACGCCATCGTCGGCAACCCTTCACCGAACTTCCAGCGTGATTTGCAGCACCCGGTGCCCGACGCTTACTGGGATGCGATGGTGCCAAGTGCCGAACAGTTCAAGCAGATCGCGCTGCCCATCCTGACCATCACCGGCCAGTACGACGGCGATGAACTCGGCGCGCTCACCTACTACCGTCGGCATCTTGCCGTCGCCTCGCCCGAGGCGCGCGCGAAACATTTCCTCGTCATCGGTCCGTGGGATCACGCCGGCACGCGCACGCCCAAGGCGGAGGTCGATGGGGTCAAGTTTGGCGTGGCCTCGGTGCTCGACTTGAACGATCTCCATCGCCGCTGGTACGACTGGACCATGAAGGACGGACCCCGCCCGGACTTTCTCAAGGACGCGGTCGCGTACTACCTGCTCGCACCGGGCAACGGCGGCGCGGACGGCGAGTGGAAATACGCCGCCAGCCTCGAAGCGCTGACCGCCAACCCGAAGACCTTCTTTCTCGACTCCACCCACGGCGATGCGAACGGCGTCTTTCGTTCCGGCGCACTCGGCGAGGCACCGCCACAGGGCGGCGTGGACCAGTTCACCTATGATCCTCTTGATCTGCGGCGCGCGGAGTTTGTCGATGTGCTCCACGCAAACGACAACACCGCCAACCTCGATCAAACGCTCCCTTTGAGCATCGGCGCGGATGGGGTCGTTTATCACACCGCCCCTCTCCCGGACGAAGCTCCGCTGGTCGGTTGCCCGAAGGTGATCCTCTGGCTTTCCCTCGATACACCCGACACGGACCTGACGGCCAGCCTCTACGAAATTCAGCCCGACGGGACCAGCATTGCACTCTGGGCCGACATTCGCCGGCTGCGTTATCGTGAGTCGTTGCGGGAGGAGAAGCTTGTCCGGCCGGGCGAAGTGGCGCGGTGCGAGTTTGAGCCCGGCTTGTTCGTCGCTCGGCGTCTGATGAAGGGCAGCCGGCTGCGGCTCGTCGTCACCGCGCCCAATTCCATTTACGGGGAACGCAACTACAACTCCGGCGGCGTGGTCGCCGACGAAACCGCGAAAGATGCGCGCACCGCGCACACCCAAATCCTGCACGACAAAGAACACGCCAGCGCCATCCAGTTGCCGTTGCGCTGATGGCCGTTCGGGATTGTATAACCGCGCACGAGGCAGGACCGTGCGCATACAGAGTTCATCATTGCTTCAGCCGCCGCAAAGTGGTGCACTGCTCAGGATAGGTTCGGCTGCTCGCAAGATCATCGGAATATCAACCCGCTGATTTGGCGCTCCTTGCAATTTGGGGAATGACAAGGGGACTTCCTCCCCCCTCGCTTTTTCGCTGGCAAAGCACAAACTCAAACCGATTTGTAGCTTCGCCGACAATTTGTCCGTTTGAGATGCCAGATGTCAGAGTTCAGCGGGCGAGCCTGGGTGCCCCCAACGATGCGAGCATCTTCATGAGTCTTGCATTGACCGACTGCCGCCAGGGTCTCTGGACGGACGCGCTCACCCACATCCAAGCCGCCGCTGCACTCGATCCGAACAACGCCCTTGTGGCGATCAAGCAAAGGGAGATGCTGCACAGCCTGCGGCGCTACCCGGAAGCGGTGGTCGTCGCGGATCGTTGGATCGCCAGTCGGCCAGCCTTCTTTTTTCGTCTCGCCAAGTCTGAAACCACTCTGGCTTGGAAAGCCGACCCGGCGCTCGCCCGCGCCGAGTTGGCGTCGGTCCCGGCGAGCTACGGTCCCGTGGGCGGGAGGACCCTCGACCAGCTGACCTACGACTGCTGCGCGCGACTTCGACGCCGCCGAGCACGCTCTCGCCGCCTGCCCGTTCGCCGAGATTTGCGGCGATATCGACTTTACTGGTGCCGCCTTGATTTCTCGCAGCTACCACGAAGGCTTGCTCGCCCGGTATCGCGGCGACCAGGCGGCCGCCACGAGCGCGTTGTCGTCGGCCCGCGCCGCCTTGGATGCGGAGGTGCGTGCCCGGCCCGAGCAATCCGGGGTCTCTCATCTTTCTGGCCACGGTCGATGCGGCCCTCGGCCATTGAGAGGAAGCCCTGGAGGAAAGCCGCCGCGCCGTCGCCATGCGCCCGCCGGAACGCGATGGCCTCCGATGGGCCGCTGCTGGCCGCCGGGTTGGCGCGTGCTCGCCTGGACAGGCGAACGCGACGAGGCGATTCGCACCTTACAAGCCCTCGCCGCCAAACCCAACGGTCCTACCTACGGCTACCTGAAGCTGCATCCGGATTGGGACGGGCTGCGCGGCGACCCACGCTTCGAGGCTCTCGTCGCCCCGCTTGTGCCGAAGCCCTGAAGCTCGCGCGGTGGGGGTTGCCACGCTCGCCGCCGGGATGTTATAGGGGTGGCGTCAGAAAACGGAAAAAATCGTCCGCCAAGCGCGCGGAAGGTGCCCGGAGAGGCCGGAACTTGTCTGGAGAGCCCGTGCGATTCTGCCGCCAGACATCGTCACCGGTCAGATCGATGTGTTCCCAGCCCAAGGGCGACAAGGATCGCAGCAGACCTTCGTCCGAAGCTGGCTTTCGCCGCCGCCAGGCGCGAACCGCCCGTGCCAGGCACACCGTGTTCCAAAGCACAAGGGCCGCCGTGATCAGGTTCGAACCGCCGGCACGGTGGCGCGGCTGCTCGAAGCGGCGGTCACGCGGTTCACCCGGTCGGTAGAAGAACGCGGCTCGGGCCAGTGCGTTTCTCGCCTCGCCCTTGTTGAGACCCGCACTCACCCGCCGTCGGAGCTCCACGCTCCGGAGCCAGTCCAGGATGAAGAGCGCGCGTTCGATGCGCCCGAGTTCCCGCAACGCCACGGCCAAACCGTTCTGACGCGGGTAGCTGCCGAGCCGTGCTGAAGTTACGATTGAGCGGGGAAGTCAGAACGTCCTTTAGCCAGTTTTTTGGGAAGGAATCACGTCTGGACCGACTCAGAGCGGCGACAACAACGTTTTCAGTGGCGTGCAGGCGTGGCGGGAGATTGGAAGGAATCGACGCAAAATCTAGGATCTTTTTGGGTTGATTCCTCGGCTTTTTGCTTGCAAGCGGTGACGCGCCACGCATTCTCGTCTACGCGGCGGCTGAATCGCTACGACACGTTATGCCCGAGGGATTTCTGGCTTGGCATCCAAAGGTTCACGAACACTTCGGCGAACGGTTGTTCTTTTTTCTGCTAGCCATTAAATCGCACCGTGACGCGACGATCCGGGAAAAGCTCATCGAACTTTTCAAAAGCTGCGACGTTCCTACCGAGCCGGAAAGCGAGGGATTTTATTCGTATTCGCTTCTGGGCGATTTCGATTACCTGTTGCGCGTTTGGCTGCCTCCGGAAAAGGACGTGTTGTTCATGAAAACCGCCCGCAGCCTGCTGCATCCGGAGATCATCTTGCAGTTCAGCGTTCAAGAAGTCGTGATGGATTGGCGCTTTGACCACGCCCCGGCGGACGCCGACATCGACGATCTCGATTTCGCTCAAATCACGTATCTGCAGCAAGGCAATGACCCCGAACAACTTGCAAATGCCCACGCGGCATGTCTGGCATGCTGGGTCGACGATGATACAGCCGCCGAAACGAAGGCGATGCGTGATCCGATCAAGCGGCACTCGAGCAGGAAAAACAGAAGGTGAAGGCGCTGAGCGGCGACGCCGAAGCGGTTTTACGTCATGCTTATCCGCTAACCGTCATTGAGATTACTGACGAAAAGGTTTATCTCACGACCGAAGGTGCTCCCATGATCAATCAATTTATGATAGAACGCAGCCAGTTCGAGCGCGGGGTGGACCTGCGGCGCGACGAGGTGCTCATGGTCAAAATCTCGGCCACCCGTCAGGCCCAACCCGTATCGTCACCAGCGGAACAAGAGGAGATGCGCCGGGAAATGGGAGAAATCGCCGAGGAACTCGGCAAGAACTCCCAGCCTGGGCCTCTCGTCCTGTAGGAGAACCGTTGATTCTTCCCGGTGGCAGCGGTTGAGGTCTACGTCTTCCACTGTGGCCAAGGCGACACATGGAGAAGGTGCTGGAGTATTTCACCGAAGCACCACGACAGGTCGGCACCTTCTGCGACGCCGGTTTCGCGGCCAAGCTCGCGCGCGCGGGGTCATCGGTTCTCTTGGATCGGGAAATCGTGTCTCTCTATCGTCGGGTGCTGCAACTCGTTCGAAGCCATCAGATCGCTTACCTTCAGGTTGCCGCGCACCACGATATCAAGTCAGAGGCATCCACCTGGCCCGCACAAATCTCGGTGCTGAGTCCTTTAGGCTCGCGGGTGCAGTTGGCGAATCTCGAAGCATTGATCGAAGACCAGCGTCCGGCGGCCAACGAATATTCTCTCGTTCTTATCGTCAGCAGCGGCGATCCGTCAGCCAACTTCCTCGGCCTACTGCCGGGAGACGCCAATGGACAGACCCTGACCGAAGCTCTTGCCCGGATGCCAGGAACCGAGAACCGGACTTTTGATTTCGTAAAGGTCTCCCATCATGGCTCGTTGCATTCCCATCGCGGTTCACCGGTCTGCGACCGCATCCGCCAGCCCGACGTTTCTGCCGCCGTCATTTCCTCGTCGGGCAAGAGCCGGGTGCTCCCGCGCCGCGAAGTGATCGCCGAGTATCTCCGCTCCGGCTGGCGCTTGTACGATACCGGCCGCCGCCAGGAGCCCACCATAGGCGCAACCTTCCTGAGCCTGGTGGCGTGGCCCGAGAGCGTCGGCGGCGTCTACGACATCTCGGTGCGCTGGACACCGGAGCAGGGGTTGACGGTGGCACCGCCCGAGGCTGCGGTAACTCCAGATCACATCCGTTTTTACGCAGGAACGGGGGTTTAGCCGCGCAGGTCAAGGCCACGGGAATACGGGAAACGCTGCGGGGACAGTAATCCCGGGTCCAGATGACAGCGCAATGCGGCATCGGAAACGGCGTAACCCCAGTTGATAAGGCCTTCCTGCACGGACCCTTTGAGCCGAGCGAGCCGGGTAGGCACTCTCGCCAAGGCGTTCGTCGTGGCGATCGGGCAAGGAAGCGAATCCGGCAGGCCATAATCTTCGATCCGTGTGCGAATTCCCCAGTAGGCTCCCCGCCGTTCACCTTTGCGCAGGGAGTGGACGACCTGTTGCGCGCGCAAGCTGCGCACCTGATTATCGATGGTATCAAGGACGCGTTTGAGCAATCCAAGCCAGTGACGGGCGGGGTGGGGCTGTGCTGTCATCTTTGCGCCACCGTCGCTGACGAGAACGGTTTCATAGCGTTTCCACACCGTTTCGATCCCGAGGTTGTCGTATACCCCGCCGTCGCTCAACGTCACGGCAGTGGTGAATGGCTCTTGATGCAAATCCTCCTGCGGCGTCGGCGGCGAGTAGGCCGCCGCCGGGACGCGCAGCGTCAGGGGCGAAAGGAACGGTGGAAAAGCCGATGACGCCGCCACGGCTACCGCCACGGGGATGGTGGGAAGGCGGACTTCGCCAACCCGGTAATCGCGCATGTATGGCTTGGAAAAGCGCCAGAGCGCGCCGGACTGGAGGTTGGTCGCGTTGAAAACGAACCTCGGATGATCGGGGAGATCCTGCAAGGTGGCATCGCCGTAGAGATGTTCTGCGTACGCCCGCGCGACCTCATCGGCGGCGCTGA
>CALMVM010000410.1:11238-12892 GCA_937873255.1 uncultured Verrucomicrobiota bacterium
GGAGTGAACAACCCGACGAGCACCGCCATCACATCGACGGTACGGTCGGCGAGGAGCCGGATTGGTTGGACAACTTCTGGAACGAACCGTCGCGCCACTCCGCGTTGGTCAAAATCCAGGCGCGACCACTTGAGCCCGAGCAGACCGGCGGTGATCGAGCCGCCGGAGACGCTCGACACGCGCTGGAGTTTTGGTAGGAGGCCGACCTCGTTGAGCCGCCAGAGCGCCCCCAGATGAAAGAGCATCGCCCGATAACCGCCTCCGGACAAACATAAGCCGATGCCCGGCTGCAAGGTTTGTCTCGTTAGAGACGCTGTCTGCCCCGGAGAACTCCCCGTAACATCCCGGTCTGCGGCGGCGTGGCCGCCGGACTCCGGCTGATAGCGTTCATCGACGCTCATGGTTTTGGGTCGCGGCGGAAGCCGCTTGGCAAAAACGACGGTCCGCCACAAGATATACGCGGGCAGCAAGTTTGCATTGTTTTCAAGCCCTCCTCATTGTCGCCACGGCACTCTTTTACGCGCACGAATTTTTTCCAGCACCCTTCTTTGCACACGGTGGAGCGGCGTCGGCATCTGCCAGCGGGAGTGGAGCAGTCGAGCGACGGCCTTCAGTTGCAAGCGGCAGGCCAGATGCCCCCAATCCCAAGCGTCGCTGCATACTCGGTAGTGGCAAACTTCCTCTTGCCCAATTCGCCTGACCAGTCCCACTACCACGAGGACTATCGGTTGTTCCGATCGCGTGCGGTTGTTCAAGTCACCACAGCATAACGCCCGGACAGCAAATGTTTGCGGCTTGATCTGCCAGCGTGCCAAATCCCCAAAACTGGCGAGGCGCTTTGTAGCAATAGTATGGCTCGTAGACCTGCTCGTCGGTTCCCTCCAGCCACTCACGGCGCACGCCGAATCCAGCGCGTAATCTTTTCAGGACGCGAGAGGGGAACACGGGCAGAGTCCATGCTGCTTAACAGATGCTAACCAAATTTTCTTGGACAGGACCGCCCTTTACGTCTTTTGCTGCTTTAGGTATTGGCTCAAAGATTCGACCCCGCTTTCGGTCAGGAGTGTGTCCAAGTGCATATCAGCACGGCGTCTCGGAGCGAAATCGTCCCCGTAAATCTGTCGTAGGGTGCCGATCTGCGTGTTGCCGTGTTTTTCGCTGATCCGTCCGTCGGCGTCACGGTGACGTCCATCCAATCCAGTTTCATTATTCATCTGAGGTTTCCTTTCTAGTTTGTTTATTTACTGTGAGTATTTGTCCTTTTGCAGACAATAAATCCATTCGTTATCGACAGGAAAGCGATGCCCTGTCACCTCGCGCGAAGCTGCTGTCGGGCAGCCCCCCACGTTGCTCCAGCACAGACGCCGACGCGACCGATTTACCGCAGCATCTCTTGCAGCGTCGGCCACATGGCCTGGTACCAAAGTTCGTAACCCTTGGCGTTGGGATGCAGGCCATCAGGCATGATGGCACGCGGAATATCGCCGTTCGCGTCGAGAAACACTCGGCCGAGGTCCAGATAGCGGATCGACTGCCCGTTGGCCAGCTTTGAGATCATGACGTTTGCCTCGGTATTTTTGCGCCGGTTTGGAGCGTCGTGGCCCTCGCGGGGAAAGACCGCGAGCAGGAGAATCTTGGTTTGCGGCAGCTTTGC
>CALMVM010000411.1:0-283 GCA_937873255.1 uncultured Verrucomicrobiota bacterium
GTGTTCGGTTGCGGCGACGCGCGGGGCGGGGCGGCGGGCGGACTGTTAAACCTGCTCCAGCATCCCTCGCTGAACCACCGTTGCGAGATCACGCCCGGCGTGCGCGGCGAGGAATGTGGCTTGCTCCTCAAGGAATTCTTCCGTGAACGCCGCGCCGCCCGACCGGACGGCCCGACCTGAGCGATTCCGCGCCAACCCGACCTTTCCACCGTGCCGGACTCGTTTTTGAACATCGCCCGGGATTGGTGGAACGGGCACCGCCCGTGGCCGATCCGCGAACGGG
>CALMVM010000411.1:293-1941 GCA_937873255.1 uncultured Verrucomicrobiota bacterium
GCACCCGGCTGGTCGTCGTTTGCGAGCCTGAACTGGTGGCGGACGCGGCGTGGACGGCGCGGTCGTTTTTGCACCGGCTCGACCGTGCGCCGGCCGGACGGTTGGCGCTCGACCGGTACCTCGACTCGCCCGAGCCCGAACTCCCCGCGAAGGTCGCCGACCGCTGGACGCCGTTGTTTCCCGGTTCGGTGGTGTATTCGACGTGGGACGCGGTCAATAAGCTCGCGCCCGCAATGCCCGCGCTCGACGCCCTGTCGCACGATTCCGCCGCCGTGCGGCGGCTCGCGGTGGTGCTGCATGCCCAGGAGGCCGACAACGCCATTGTTGCCGAGCCCGGGGTGCTCCTGTTCGGCAACAGCATCGAGTTTTCCGACGCCGTCCACGACGGCAAAACGGCGCTCCACCTCCAATCTCCCGCCGCCGATGCGGCCGACGCGGCCCTGCGCGAATACGCCCGCCAACACAGCCTGCCGCTCTTGGCCGAACGCCTCGACTCCGCGCTGATGTTCTTGCCCCGCGCCTGCCTTCCGCTTGCCGCCGCCGAGGGTTTCCTGGCAGACCGCCGTTTGCGCGACACCGGCCTGCCGCCGCTCGACCGGGCGGTGCTCGCGCTGCTGCTCGGCGCGCACGGGGCGCGTCCGCTGCCGCCGGACCGTTACCTCGCGTCCGACGCCCGCAACGCCAACGATGCCCGGCTGGCGGCGCGTCGCTTCGGGCCGTCCGCGCGGCATCTGCTCTACGCACGCGGAATGCCGAGGCTGTGGCGGACGTGGAATGACGAATGACGAATGACGAATGACGAAGGGCGGAAATGCTCCGGGGCCGCGACGCGAAGAAGTTGGTGATGGAGCATGGGTAAAGGCTCGCTATCGTTTCCCTACGTCTGCTTCATCATTCGTCATTCGTCATTTTCCTCCCATGGACATCCTCCAAAAACTCGGTCCCGCCCTCGGCTTCGCCACGCTGGCGGGGCTGAATCTCTACCTGACGGTCTTCGTCACCGGGCTGGCGATCCATTATCATTGGATCGACCTGTCGGCGTCCTACCCCGACCTGCAAGTGCTCGGGCATCCGGTGGTGTTGATCGTCGCCGGGGTGCTCTTCGCCGTCGAGTTTTTCGCCGACAAGGTGCCGTGGCTCGACTCCGTCTGGGATGGGATTCACACGTTCATCCGGCCGGTGGGCGGCGCGTTCCTCGCCTTGCACACCCTCGGGCCGCAGCACGACCAAGTAATGAACGTCGTGACCGCGCTGCTGGCCGGCGGCGTCACCCTGACCACCCACGGCGCGAAGGCCGGCACCCGCCTGCTCGCCAACGGTTCGCCGGAGCCGTTCTCCAATGTCGCCCTGAGCGTCGGCGAGGACGCGGCGGTCGCGGGCGGCCTCGGCGTGATGGCGTACTCGTTCCACCACATGCCGTACCTGTCGCTTGGGGTCCTTGCGACGTTCCTCGCGCTCCTGCTCTACTTCACGCCGAAGTTGTTTCGCTTCGCGCGCATCCGCGTCTGGCTGTTGTGGAAAAAACTGTCCTGGCCGGCGTTCGACGCGAAGGCCACGACCCCCTCCGCCGAACTTCCCCCGGACCCGAACTTCCGTTTCTCCAGTCTCAACCCGACCAAGGAACCGGTGGAATGGGTCGCGCCGTGCC
>CALMVM010000411.1:1951-2433 GCA_937873255.1 uncultured Verrucomicrobiota bacterium
TCGCACTTTCTGAGCGAGGACCTCATCGTCCAAAACACCGAAAAACGCACCCGGCAGGTTTTCGTGTTCGACCGCTCCAAGGCGGCGCTCGTCGGCAAGCTGGCGGATTCACTCGCCGCGCGGCTGCCGTCGTCCACCGCAGGCGCGCTCGGCGAACCGGAGGTGGCGTGACAGCGCGTCGGTTTGAATACGCGGCCGGCACCCGGCGTCCGATCAAGCACGCGGCCAGAAACGCCGCTCATGGAAGAATTAGTGTTTGCAGTATTGCGAATTCTATTTTGCGAAAATTCCGCAGGACCGTTTTCGAGGAGCGAACCGATTCTCCCTTGCAGGAGTGCCGTTGCGTCCGACCAGACCAGCGGCGCATTGCCCAAAATACTAACAAATACACCCAAAGACCGATCCGTATGAAAACTCGCCTTTTTATTGCCACCGTTGGTTTGCTCGCACTTGCCCCGCTGGTGTCCGTCCGGGCGCAGGAA
>CALMVM010000411.1:2443-3085 GCA_937873255.1 uncultured Verrucomicrobiota bacterium
ACCCCGGCACGGTAACGACCGTCCAGCCGGCTACGACCACCACCACCCAGACCACCGAGACCAACATCGCCGGCACGTTCACGTCGCTGACACCCGGCAGCTCGCAGATGATCGTCAAGACATCCAGCGGGCCGATGACCTATAACTACACCAAGAAGACGACTTTCGTGGACTCCACCGGCAACGTGGTCAGTTACGAATCCATCAAGGCCGGTGATCCGACCACGGTGTATTACACGACGGTGGACGGTCAACTGGTCGTCAGCAAGGTGGTCGTCAATCGCAGTGCCCCGGCGGCCGTGACGAAGACCGAAACGACCGAAACGACGACCACCACCACGTCCAAGAAGAAATAACGCGACCGACAAAGCCTCCTTTATGAAACTCAAATCTCTGCTCCTCGCCGCCTGCGCCGTGTCCATCCTCGGGTTAGGTGCGTGCTCGTCCACGCCCGAGACGACTTCCACCACGACCACCCGGACCGATTCGTCGGTCACGACGGCCCCGGCCCCGCCGACGACCAGCACCAGCAGCGTCACGACCATGTCGCGCTGAAGGCGTCCGCTGGCGGTCGGACACTCTGACCCCGGATTGAATCGACGCGGGGGTTTAAAGGCCAAGGAAAACCGCCGGGGATTTTTT
>CALMVM010000411.1:3095-7527 GCA_937873255.1 uncultured Verrucomicrobiota bacterium
GTTTCATTTTTGCTGGCGG
Source organism: uncultured Verrucomicrobiota bacterium (assembly GCA_937873255.1). Lineage (GTDB taxonomy): Bacteria > Verrucomicrobiota > Verrucomicrobiia > Chthoniobacterales > SZAS-18 > CAHJWO01. The sequence goes on from CALMVM010000411.1 coordinate 3,115, forward strand.
CGCGGCGGCGCTACTTCCGCCTTTTGCGTTTTTCCTCGACGGCGAGTCGGCAGATGCGTTCGCACAATTCGCCGAACCCGATGCCCATCGCGCCCGCCGATTGCGGCAGCAGGCTGGTCGCGGTCATACCGGGAAGCGTGTTGACCTCCAAACACCAGAACCGCCCCGCGTCGTCCATGCGGAAATCGGACCGGCTGTAGCCCGTCAGTTTGAGCGCGCGGTGGATGAGCAGCGACAACCGGCGCACCTCCGCCGTTTGCTCGGGCGTCAGGTCGGCCGGGAAAACTTCCTTTGCGCCGCCGCTCTGGTACTTGCTCGCGTAGTCGAAAATCTCGCCGGTCGGAAAAATCTCCCCCGGCATGAGCGCCTCGTCGCCCAGGACGCCGCAGGTCAGTTCGCGGCCGGGAATGAATTGCTCGATCATGATTTCGCCGCCGTATTCCGCGGCGAGCGCGAGCGCGGCATCGAGGTCTTCCGGGCGCTTGACCACGCTCAACCCGACCGTCGAGCCCTGCATCGTCGGTTTGACGACCACGGGGAATCCCAGTTTCGCGGAGATTTCGTCGGCGGCGACTGGGGCCATGAGCCATTGCGGCGTGGGGATGTCGGCCATGCAGAACAGCCGCTTGGAGATATCCTTGTCCATCGCGGCGGCGCTGGCGAGATGCCCGCTGCCGGTGTAGGCGACGCCCGTCAGGTCGAGGAGCGCCTGGAGCGTGCCGTCCTCGCCGGTGCCACCGTGCAGCGCGAGGAAAAATACGTCGGCGTCGCTCGTCTCGGGCGCGCGGGTGAGCGCGGAGGCGTCGGTTTGCAGGAGGGCGAGTTCGGTGTTCTTGGGCGGTTCGACGCCGACGCCGCTCGTCAGCCAGCGTTGTTCCTCGGCGGCGGTGAGCACGCCCTTGGCCGTGTCCACGGAAATGACCTCGTGCCCGGCCTGCCGGAGCGCCTTGATGACCTGCGCGCCGCTGGCCAGCGACACATCGCGCTCGGTGCTCGTCCCGCCAAAGAGAACTGCGACTTTCATAGAAAAGAGGAAAAATCTTACCGCGTAATCCCGCGTTCCGACGATGCCACGAACTCGATGAGCTGCCCGATCTCGGGCGTCTGGCCCATCTCGCCGCGCAATTTCTCCAACGCCTGCGCGGTGTTCAGGTCCAGCCGATAAAGCACCCGGAACGCCTCCCGCAACGCGCGGATCGTTTCCTTGGGAATGCCGGCGCGTTCGAGCCCGATCAGGTTGATGTGGCGCACGCGCGCGGGGTTGCCGTCCACCATCATGAACGGTGGTACGTCCTGGACGATTTTCGAGCAACCGCCCGTGATTGCCAGCCGCCCGATCCGGCAGAATTGGTGCACCGCCGTCAGTCCGCCGACCACCGCCCGGTCGCCGACCTCGACGTGCCCGGCCAGCGTGCCGTTATTGGAAAAAATCACCTCGTCGCCCACGATGCAGTCGTGCGCGATATGACTGTACGCGAGGAAGTTGCCCCCGTTGCCGACCCTGGTCGTTCCTCCCGGCGCGGTGGCGCGGTGGACCGTCACGAACTCACGGAAGGTGTTGCGGTCGCCGATCTCCAGGTGAGTCGGCTCGCCGGTGTATTTCAAATCCTGCGACCGCTGGCCGATGCACGCGAAGGGATAGAAAACGTTTTCCGCGCCGATGACCGTCGGCCCCGCCAGCACGACGTGGCTTTGCAGCCGGCAGCCCGCGCCGAGGCGCACGCCCGCGCCGACGACGCAGTACGGCCCGATTTCCACGCCGTCGCCCAGTTCGGCCCCGGCGTCCACGACCGCGCTCGGATGAATGTTCGTGGCCATGCGCTAGCGGGCGAAAACGTTCAGCGTGATCTCGGCCTCGCTGACGATCACCTCGTTGACCGTGCAGTGGCAGGTGTCTTTGATGATGCCGCGCCGTGCCCTGGTGATCTCGGCGTGGATGAAGAGCGTATCGCCCGGCAGGACCGGCTTGCGGAACTTCACGTTGTCCGCGCTCATGAAGTACCCCAGTTTCCCGGCGTGCTCGGGCTGGCGGAGCATTTGCAGGCTGGTGACCTGCGCCATCGCCTCGACCTGAAGCACGCCCGGCATCACCGGGTGCCCGGGGAAATGCCCCTGGAAGAACGGTTCGTTGATCGTGACCTGCTTGACGCCGACGCACTTCGTCTCGCCGTCCGAGCTGACGATCCGGTCTACCATCAGGAAGGGGTAGCGGTGCGGCAGCAGGCGCATGACCTCGTTGATGTCGAAGGCTCCCTCACCCGGGGTCAGGCGCGTGGCCGGTGATAGGGCGGCGACGGCGGCGACCTGCTTGGCGAGCGCGCGGGTCAGCTCGGCGTTCGGCGCATGCCCCGGGCGCACGGCGATGACGTGCCCGCGAATGCGCTTGCCCAACAACGCGAGGTCGCCGACCACGTCGAGGATCTTGTGGCGCACGAACTCGTCCGTATACCGCATCGGCTCCTTGCTCATGACGCTCTCCCCGCGCACGACGACGGCGTTTTCCAGGCTGCCGCCCTTGATGAGGCCCTTGTCCATCAGCGGCTGGATGTCCTCGTAAAAGGTGAACGTCCGCGCCGGGGCGATTTCCTTTTCGTAGGTCTCCGGGGTGATCTCCATCGACTGATATTGCGTGAACCGCCCGCCCGGGCCGACCTGCGTGCAACTCACGCGGAATTTGTCGTCGGGCACGACGGTCATCAGCGAGCCGCCCTTAGTCTCGATGTGAAGCGGTTCGCGCACCTCGAAAACGCCCCGGGCCACGGCCTGCGGCGCGTGCCCGCAACGCCGGATCAACTCGACGTACGGCTGCGCGCTGCCGTCGCCGATGGGCGGCTCGTTGGCGTCCATCTCGATGAGAGCGTTGTCGATGCCCATGCCGACGAGGGCGCTGAGAATGTGCTCGACGGTGTGCACCTTCACGCCGCCGTCGCCGAGGGTAGTGGCGCGTTCGACGGTCTTGACGTGGTCGATGTGCGCGTCGATGACCGGTTCGTCGGGCAGGTCGGTGCGCTTGAACTTCAGGCCGCTGTCCGGCGCGGCGGGCCGCAGGGTGAGGGTGACTTTCTCGCCGGTGTGCAGGGAGGTGCCGGCCAGACTGGCGGAACGGGCGATGGTTTGCTGGAAGGCGGTGGTGGACATGACGACGCGGGCCTACACGATAAGGCAAAATGCAAAATGCAAAAGAAAATGACGAATGACGAATGACGAATGACGAAGGCAGAACGGCGCGGAACTGCCGAAAGCAGGGTCAGCGTCCGGACTTGACTCTCTGTCCTCCGTCATTCGTCATTCGTCATTTTCCCCTTTTGCTTTATCGTCCCATCCCGTGTTCCGCCCCGCCTCCTGGTTTTTGCTCGTCGTCGGCCTCGCGGGACTCCTCCTGGCGCGAGAGAGCCAGCAGCCTTACGGCAGTCTCGCCGGGGTGGACCGGGAGTTCCTCGATTGGCTCGCCGCCAACACCAAACCGGCCGGCGCGGCGGCCTGGGGGGCAAAGGAGTCCCCGCCGGTGACGCTCGTGGAGATCGACGACTCCGTGCGTGAAACCCCCGGCCGCTGGCCGCTCACCGCGTTGGATTACGCCAGTTTTCTGGAGGTCGTGCAGCGTTACGACCCGGCGGTCGTCGCCGTCGCGCCGGTCCTCGATCTGCCGCCGTCCGCGCCGGGGTCCGAGCAAATCCTGCTCGACCAGGCGTTGACCGTTCCGCGCCTGCTTCTGGCGGTGGAACTCGGCGTCGATGCCCCCGCCGGGCGTGACCCCGCCAACATTGCCGAATTTCCTGCCGTCGGCGGCGTGTCGGGCCCGGTCGGCGCGTTGCCGGAATTCACCGAATTGACCTCCGCGCCGGGCGCCCGGCTCGGGCTGTTGTCGGCGGCGAGCGGGGCGGTCAACCTGCCGGGCTGCGACGACGCCTGGCCGGTGCGGGACGTGCCGCTGTTGTTCCGCTGGCGCGGGCGGGTGGTGCCGGCGTTCACGTTGCAGGCTCTCACCCTCGCGTTGCAACTCGCGCCGCGAGAGGTTAACGCCGTGCCCGACTCACACATTCAACTCGGCGACCGCCTGCGGCTCCCGGTGGACCGCGCCGGCCGCGCGTTGCTCGACATCCGGGCACTCCGCCGCCTCAACCGCCTCGGCCTCGACGACCTGCCGCTGCTCGCCGCCGGTCAGGCCGGGCCCGAAACGCGCGCGGCGGCCGAACGCATGCGCGGCGGCGTCGTGATACTCGGCCGCACCGACCACGCCGTCCGCAACCGGCACGCGCCCGACGGTCAGGCGCTCGCCCCGGCCGAGATTTTCGCGTGGGCGGTCGCCAGTCTGGAGCGCGAACCGCCCCTGCGCCGCGCCTCGGCGTGGTGGGATGCGGCGGTGGCCGCCGGGTTCGCGGGGATCGGCTGGTTGGGCGCGCGCGCACGGCG
>CALMVM010000411.1:7537-16859 GCA_937873255.1 uncultured Verrucomicrobiota bacterium
GTTTTGACGGGCGGGGGGCTGGCCGTTTACCTGCTTGCAGCGTTGGCGTGTTTCGAGACCTCACGGCTCTGGCTGCCGGTGGCGTTGCCTCTCGGACTGACGCTCGTCAACGTGCTGCTGCCTTTCCTGCTGCCAAAGAGTGAGGTGATTGCCGTCCCGGCGAATCAGCCCTAATCACTTCAGGTCCGCAAAAAGATTGGGGTGCGCGTCGGCGGTGACGAGGTGGTTCTCGCGCGAGTCGCGGCGTTCCATGATGTATTTGTCCAACGCGGGATCGACCGGCACGGGGTACTGGCCCGTGAAGCACGCGAGACAAAAATCCTTCTCCGAACCGCCCGTCGCACGGACCATCCCCGGCACGTCGAGATAACCGACGCTGTCCGCGCCGAGGTATTCGCAGATCGCCGCGTGCGAAAGCTGGTTGGCCAGGAGTTTCTCCGGGTCGGGGAAATCGATTCCGTAATGGCACGCGAAACGGTGCGGCGGACAGCTCACCCGCATGTGAACCTCCTTGGCCCCCGCCTCGCGCAGGCTGACCACCCGCGCGCGCGCCGTCGTGCCACGCACGATGGAATCGTCGATGACCACGACGCGCCGGCCCTTCACCGCGCCCTTGATGAGGTTGAGCTTGATGCGCACGTTGAAGTCGCGGATCAACTGGCTCGGGGCAAGGAACGTGCGCCCGATGTAGTGGTTGCGCACGAAGGCGTGCTCGAAGGGGATGCCGAGTTCCTCCGCGTAGCCAAGCGCGGCGTAGTTGCCGCTGTCGGGCACGGGCACGACGAGGTCGGCTTCCACCGGATGCAGGCGGGCGAGTTCGCGGCCCATCTCTGTGCGCGCGGCGGCGACGTTCACATCGTCGATCAGGCTGTCGGGCCGCGCGAAATACACGTACTCGAAGATACAGAACGCCTTGCGCTCCTGCCGGAAGGGCCACTCGCTGCGGATGCCGTGTTCGCCGATGATGACGACCTCGCCCGGCTCGATCTCGCGGATAAACTCGGCGTGGATCAAATCGAAGGCGCACGTCTCACTGGCGAGCACGTAGGCGTCCTCCAGCTTGCCGAGCACCAGCGGCCGGAAGCCGAACGGGTCGCGCACGCCGATGAGTTCGCGCTCGCTCATGATGACGAGCGAGAACGCCCCGCGCGCCCGTGCCAACGCCGAGAGCGGACTCGCGCCGGGGGCGACGGGTTGGGCGAGGAGATGGAGGAGGATTTCGCTGTCGTTGGTGGTCTGGAAGATGGACCCACGATCCTCCAATTCGTCGCGCAGCACGTCGGCGTTGATGAGGTTGCCGTTATGCGCGATGGCGATCTGCCCCCGGCTGCCGTGGCCGATGATGGGCTGGGCGTTGACGAGGTTGCTGGACCCGGTCGTCGAATAACGCGTGTGCCCGACAGCGCGCGTGCCGGTGAGCCGCTCGATGTCTCCCTGCTGGAACACCTGCCCGACCAGGCCCATCGCTTTGTGCAGCTTGAAAAGCTCGCCCGGGCCAGTCGCCGAGACCATGCCGGCGCTTTCCTGCCCTCGGTGCTGGAGGGCGAAGAGGCCGTAGTAGGTCAACGCGGCGGCGTTGGGGTGGTTGAAGATGCCGAAGACGCCGCACTCGTGGTGCGGATAAGGGGAGGCGGTTTGATCCACGGGTCGCAGGGAGTTCGGGGGATGGAAGCGAGAGGCGGACAGGAAGGAAACATCACGCGCCGGGCGCGAAGAGGTCGTCCACGGGCACCGTCCAGCCGGGGACGGCCGGCTCGGCGTCGGCGGTATCGCCGCGACGGAAGATGACCGCTGGATGCTCAGCCTCGCCGTCGCGGAAAACACGCACCACCTCATCGCTGAGCAAGTCCACATCCCAAACAACGAGGGTGCCAGCGGCGAAATAATCGGCGCGTTTGGCGGTCATCTCGCGTTCGGCAGCAGGGCCGCAGTCGTTTTCACTGCGCACCTCCACCGCAAAATCCGGTGCCTGCGGATAAAATTTCATTCCCGACATCGGACCCGTATAAAAGGCAGCGTCCGGACAGAATGACTGACGGCGGGGAAGATCCGCTAGGAACCCTTTGCCATCGCCGATGCCACGACCTGTTTTGGTTCTGCGAGCATGCTGGTGCAACGATGCGAAGATGGCATCGCCAGCATAACCGGGCATGTCTCCTGTCATGGGAAGATGAACGATTTTGCCGTCGATGATCTCGGCCTTGCCTTCGACGCGAGAAAGCGCCTCGACCAATGGATGCTCCGTGGTGACCATACGCCGCGCGCAATATCGCAGACCGCCCGTCGGAAAGCGAGCGTCGCGTTGAACTAACTCGCCCCCATGATCTTGCCGATGGAATCGTGCCACGTTTCACGGAGCGTTTCGACTGGCCACGAATAGGTGGTGTGCCGGAATTCCGCCGTCAACTCCATGCCCCCGACCCTGCCGATCTCCTGGGCGGGCACGCCCGCCTCGGAAAACCGTGCCAGTATGGTCGCGGCGTCTTCGGCGGCGACAGATACGACCACTCGCGATTGGCTCTCGTTGAAAAGCATCTGGTCATCCCGGATGCCTTCCAGCCAGAATGCCGCTCCGATCTGTTCCGCGCCGGATACGCAGCACTCCGCCAAGGCCACGGCCAGTCCACCCTCCGAACAATCGTGCGCGCTCCTGATCTTCCCTGTGCGGATGAGATCGCGCAGAGCCTTTTGCAAGGCGAGTTCATGCTCCACGTTCAGCCGGGGTGGGAGCCCCTCCTTGCGACCGTGGACGACGGCCAGGAACTGCGAGCCACCCAGCTCGTCGCCCGGTTCGCCCAACAGCAGAATCACGTCGCCTTCGGCCTTGAAGTTCTGGGTGGTGACGTGCGTCTCGTCCTCGATTAGGCCAACCATGCCGACAGTGGGCGTCGGGAAAATGGCTCCGTCGGGATTTTCATTATAAAGAGAGACATTGCCGCCGGTCACGGGCGTGTCGAAGGCGCGGCACATCTCGGCCAAGCCCTCGACGCACTCGCGCAGTTGCCAGAAGTTTTCCGGCCGGTGCGGGTTACCGAAGTTCAGGTTGTCCGTCACCGCCAGCGGCGTCGCGCCGGAACACGCCAAATTGCGTGCGGCCTCCGCGACGGCGATGCGCGCGCCCTCACGCGGATCGAGCTTGCAATAGAGCGCGTTGCAGTCGCTCGTGGCGGCGAGGATCTTGCCCGCCTCGCGCACGTAGAAAACGGCTGCGTCCGAGCCCGGCGCGACCATCGTGCCCGTGCGGACCATGTGGTCGTATTGACGCCAGACCCAGTGCTTGCTGGCAATCGTCGGATGCGCGAGCAGCGTCAACAGCGCCGCGTGAAGATCGACCTCGGGCACCGTGGCGAGATCGAGCGGCGGCTCGGGCGGCCGGGCTTTGGCCTCGCGGCGATAAAGCGGGGCCTCGTCGGCCAGCGCGCGGGCGGGGATTTCGGCCGCCACGCGGTCGCCGACCTTCACGCGCATCATGCCGTCGTCGTTGACCACGCCGATGCGCGCGCAGGGCAGGTCCCACTTGTCGAAGATCGCCTGCACCTCGGCCTCGCGGCCCTTCTTGGCGATGATGAGCATGCGCTCCTGCGACTCGCTGAGCAGGATTTCGTAAGGCGTCATCCCCGGCTCGCGCTGGGGGACGAGATTGAGGTCGATTTCCACGCCGCTGCCGCCCCGGCTGGCGGTTTCGCACGTCGAACACGTCAACCCCGCCGCGCCCATGTCCTGGATGCCCGCGACGGCGTCGGTGGCGAGCAGTTCGAGGCAGGCATCCAGGTGGAGTTTTTCCTTGAAGGGGTCGCCGACCTGCACGGCCGGGCGGTCTTCCTTGGATTCCTCCGTCAGGTCCCGCGAGGCGAAAGCCGCTCCGGCCAACCCGTCGCGCCCCGTCTCCGCGCCAACGTAGAACACCGGGTTGCCCACGCCCTTGGCCGCGCCGCGCGCGATCTGTTCGTGGCGCAGCACGCCGAGGCAGAACACGTTGACCAGCGGATTGCCCTGGTAGCTTTCGTCGAAATAAATCTCCCCGCCAATCGTGGGAATGCCGATGCAATTCCCGTAGTGCGAGATGCCCGCGACGACTCCCGCGAACAGCCGGCGGTTCGTCCGCACCGCCTCGCCATCGCCCTGGATCGGGCCAAAACGCAGGGAATTCAGCGAAAACACGGGCCGCGCGCCCATCGTGAAGATGTCGCGGATGATCCCGCCCACGCCCGTCGCCGCGCCCTGGAACGGCTCAATGGCGCTCGGGTGGTTGTGGCTTTCCATCTTAAACGCCACGCCCCAGCCGTCGCCCACGTCGATGACCCCCGCGTTTTCCTCGCCGGCCTTGACCAGCACGCGCGGGCCCTCGGTGGGGAATTTCCTCAACTCGATCCGCGAGTTTTTGTAGGAACAATGCTCGCTCCACATCACCGAGAAGACGCCGAGTTCGGTGAAGTTGGGCGTGCGGCCGAGGATCGTCTCGATACGCTGGTATTCTTCCGGCGTGAGGCCGTGCTTGGCGACGAGTTCGGGGGTGATGGCGGGTTCGGACTGCATGGGATTTTTAGCCGCAAAAAGCGCAAAAAACGCAAAAGGGGAGATGTAAAAAATCTGGTTTCTTTCTTGCGCCTTTTGCGCTTTTTGCGGCTAAATCTTCGGGTTTTACGCGCCGACCGGGGCGAGGACGGCGTCGTCCTTCGGCGCGGGGCGGCGGCCGGCGAGGGTGTCGATCACCGATTGGAAAATGCGCTTGCCGTCCTCGCTGCCGAGCCGGCGGTTGCAAGCGCGGTCTGGGTGGGGCATCAGGCCGAAGACGTTCCGCTCGCGGTTGCAGACCCCGGCGATGTTGGCCAGCGAGCCGTTGGGGTTGGCGGCGGCGACGGGTTCGCCGGTTTTGGCATCCACGTAGCGGACGAGCACCTGGTCGTGGGTTTCAAGGTCGCGCAGGGTTTCGTGATCGGCGAAATAACAGCCCTCACCGTGCGCCACGGGCATGCGCAAAATCGTGCCGACCGGGATCGCGCAGGTAAAGGGCGAGTCGCTCGTTTCCACCCGCAGCCCGACCTCCTCGCAGACGAATTGCAGCGAGCGGTTGCGAATCAGCGCGCCGGGCAGCAGGCCGCTCTCGCAGAGAATCTGGAAGCCGTTGCAAACGCCGAAGACCGGCGGGCCGTCGGCGGCGGCCGTCTTTACCGCCGCCATCACGGGCGAAAACCGCGCGATGGCCCCGCAGCGCAGGTAGTCGCCGTAGGAAAAACCGCCCGGCACCACGACGGCGTCGAAGCCGGCGAGCGAGTCCGTCTTGTGCCAGACGTATTCGGCCTCCTGCGCCATGTCATCGCGCAGGGCGTGGAGGCAATCTTGGTCGCAGTTGGAACCCGGGAATTGGATGACGGCGAAACGCATGTCAGGAAAATAGCGTCGGACGGAATTTTATTCACCAAGTTCCAATCGGTAATCCTCGATGACGGGATTGGAAAGCAAGTCGCGGCAGAGGGCGTGGAGCTTGGTTTCCAGCGCGGGGCGGTCACCGGCGTCGGCGAGGTCGATCTCCATGAACTTGCCCACGCGTACAACGCTGGCCGCGTCCAGTCCGAGATGGTGCAGGGCGTCGCGCACGGCGTTGCCTTGGGGATCGAGCACGGCTTGCTTGGGCATGACGATGACGCGGGCTTTCATGGAACCGGAACATAGAAGCGCCCGGCAAAGGGCGAAAGCAGAAAAGACCGGACACGATGTTTTGCCTTTTGCCTTTTGCCTTTTGCCTTTCTATAGTCGCTCCACCGTGATGTCCGTACCTCGTTGGAAGCCATTCGCCGTCCTCGCTGCCGTTGTCGCCCTCGGCGCGGGTCATCCCGTCAATTTGTCGGCCGCCGATCCGACGCCCTCACCCTCCAAACAAAAGGGGGGCAGCCCGAAAAAGGACAAGCCCGACAAGCCCGCCGCTTCCCCGGCGGCCGTTGACGCGCCCGCCACCGCGCCGAAGGTCGATCCGACCGACGCCTCCGCCGTGCCGCCGGCCAAGCCGTTGACGGCCGATGAAATGCGCGACTCCGTCTCGCTGGACACCTTCACCGTGCCCACGCCCGGCGAGTTGTTTGCCGCGCTCAACAAACAGTGCAAGCCCAAATGGACCGATCAGGCCCGCGGGCCCATCGGCACCGCCTACAAGGACCGCGCCCAAGCCGCGCTCAACCTCGGCGGGCTCATCGCCGACGGCTACATCGCCGTCGAAGCCCAGGATGCGCAGCAGGTCAAAAACATCGGCCGCGACATTCTCGGATTGGCCAAGACGCTCGGCATCAGCCAGGAAATCCTCGCCCGGGGCGCGAGCCTGACGCAGTTCGCCGACGACAACAACTGGTCGAGCCTGCGCGAGGAACTCGAATCCACGCAGAACGAAGTCAAGCAGGCGATGGAAGCTCTCCACGACGAGGAACTCGTCACCCTGCTGAGCATCGGCGGGTGGATTCGCGGCACGCAGGTCGTGTCCAGCGTCGTGCTCAAGAATTTCTCGCCGGAAACCTCCTGCATCCTGCGCCAGCCGGCGCTGGTGGATTTCCTGCGCGGCAAGCTGGATAAGTTGCCCGCCCGCACGAAGGACTCCGCGCTCATCAAAAAGGTGTCCGAAGGCCTCACGGACATGGGCAAGACGGTGTCGTTCCCGCTCGGCGAGACTCTTACCAAGGAGGACGTGCAGAAGCTTCAGGAACAGGCCGCCAAGCTGATGGAAGTCATCTCCACGAAGTAACCCCGCCCGTTTTTTGCCCATGAAACGTTTGTTGTCCCGTTCCCGTTTCGCGCGCCCCGTGCTTTTGGTGGCCGCGTGCTCGTTCCTGTTTTCGGCTCCGGGCGTGCGCCGGGCCGCCACCGCCGCCCCGGCCGAATCCGAAGGGCAGGTGGAAGCCCGCGAGGTCGCGCTGGAGCTCGCCGGCGGTTTTTCCAACGACGGCTACAAAATCCGCGACGGCCATTGGAGCGGCCGGCTCCAGTCGGGCGAACCACAGCGCGTGGTCGTCAACCTCTACGCGGGCAACCAGTATTGGTTCTCGCTCGGGGCGACCGACAAGTCGAAGAAGATCGCGGTCACGGTGTTCGACGAAACCGGCAAGCAGGTCGAGGAGGAATTATTTCACCGGGAAGCCAAACGCGCGGCGGCCGGGGTGTCGCCGGTCGCCAGCGGTCCGTACTATGTCAGCGTGCAGTTGCTCGAAGGGGACGCGACCGATTTCTGTCTGGTGTATTCGTACAAGTAGGCGGGACGAGACGCGGAGGGGAATCAGTCGACGGCAGTGCGGGCGCGGATGGCGGGCAGCGGGTTCGGACCACAAACTTCCTTGGCGGCACGACGACGTTTTAGCTTATGGCATTTGAATCGCTTCTTCCCGAACCGGCGCAAAAATTCGACGGGCCGCGGGTGCGGCAGTTTTCGGTGTTCCTCAAGAACAAGGTCGGCGCGCTGTTGGAAGTGGTGAAGCTGCTCAACCTGCACGCGGTGGATGTCGTGGGCCTGAGCGTGCAGGATTCGACGGATTCGTCCATCGTGCGGCTGGTGGTCAGCGACCCGGAGGTGGTCGAGGAGCTTTTCAAGGAAAACGACATCGCGTTCGGCGTCTGCGAGATGGTCGTCGTCGAGATGGAGGAGGTCGCCACGGGCCTCGCCGGATTGTTGGCGTCGCTGCTGGCAGCGGAGGTGAACATTTATTTCAGCTACCCTCTCCTGATCCGCCCCAACCGCCGCGCCGCGCTGGCGATGCACGTCGAGGATCATGAATGCGCCGCGAGCGTGCTGGCAGGCGACGGGTTCAAGCTGCTGAGCCAGGCGGATATTTCGCGGTAGGCGTTGCCAAGCACTGCAGTGAAGTGCGAGAAGACGCTCATCGGTAAGGTCGGCGGCAGGCACGATGGCCTCCGTGAAGCCCGCTGCCAGAACCTCGTGGTAGATGTCGTGACCAACCACCACGAAGTGTTGCGACGACGGGTTGGGGAACTGCGGGTAATGCTGCTGCCGGTAGGCAACGTGTTCGCGGAGAAAGTCGGAGTCGGCAACGTGCAGGATGTACGAGTGCTCGGTGTGGATGGGCAGCCGATACGGAATAAACTCGCGCCTGAAGCTGCGCACGGCAGCAGCCCCCTCGAAGGAAAGATGGCCGAGGTAGGCGGCAGGCTGACCGGAATTGATCCAGCAGCCAAAGAAGATGGAGCACTCGCGCTCCGAGTAGATGAGCACTACATCGCCTTGTGGGTCTTGCCAGTAGGAAAGTGGAATGATGGCGGCGTCCATGTGATCTTGCGTCGGTTCTGAGGACCAGCGGATGTGCTACAGGCAAGCACAACCGAAATGGCAACGACGCAAAGTGAAAACGGCAAGAGATTCGACGAGGAGTTAATAAGTGAGAGCGGAAGAGGCGAAATGAGCCAAAAGTCCACTATCTATCGTTGCGAACGAGACGCTCTACCAACTGAGAGATAACCCCTCATTTCCCTTGTCTGCGTGGGGTTAAGGGTGTCTTCCGCCGACCAGTCAAAGTCAGGAGGTCCACCCGTTTATCCGTCCTCCACATTTTCGAGCAAGCCCGAGGGATGCTAAGGAAACCACGCGGCGCGGGAGAGGAGCTACGGCCTGAAAAATAAATCTGCGCAAGTAGAAAGAGCCTTCCGGTCTGCCCGCGTCCACTCGAGTCTGCATTGGTCAGTTCATAAATCGCTAATAGAGAGCGTGATGTGATGTCGTTCGGGGCGGGGCAGCGGAGGTGCCCTCGCTCACTTGGGGCGATGTCGACTGGACGCACAACCCCTCTATCTCCGCCGGAACAGCGCGACGAAACATTAGGGCGCGCTCCAACGGCGCGTTAGAGGTATCACGCCGCCGTCCGCGTTGACGAGCAGCGGCACGTTACTGGAGAGCGTCAGGTGAGGTGGGGAGAATTGGTTTCGCGGCGACGATGCAAAGCGGGGTCGATGACAGCTCCCATCTCCCCCGCCGCGGGCAATCGGTCGGTTCCGAGAAACGCGACGATCCGGGAAATCTCCGGCGCGGGAATCCGGATGAGCGTCGGGTAATCCACGGCGATCCAGTCCACATGCCCGGCGGCGTCCAGCCACCGGCGGATTTCCTCGCGGTGGGCGGCGAGGCCGCGTTGCAGTTGCCTGGGGTCGAGTTCGGCTCCGCGCGTGCCGAGCCGCCGCACCATGTCGTGCTGCGAGCGCGCGACCTCCTCGACCGGTCGGAGGCCGAGCGCGCCGCCCTCGCCGCGAACGGCCGGCGGCTTGTCGAGAGCCAATACACCTGGGACGACGCGGCGGCCCGGCTCGCCGAGGTCTACGACTGGGTCGCCGGCGG
>CALMVM010000411.1:16869-33291 GCA_937873255.1 uncultured Verrucomicrobiota bacterium
TTGATCGGTTCCCATTCCAGATAGCCGCGCGGGTTGTCCACGTCCGCCCCGCGCTCGCCGTCGGTGAGCACGGGCAGGCCGCCGGCGCGGAGCATCTGCATCATCAGCGACGTGCCCGAACGCGGCAGGCCGGAAACGAGCACGAAGGTCTTGCCCGATTTGGGTTCCGGCGGTTTGCCATCGGGCCGCTCGCGCAGCAAAGTTTCCAGTCGCTCGGCGCGACTGGGGATCGCCGGAAGGTCAAAGAGCTTTTCCGACCGTCCGTTGGTGGCCGGCGACGAAGCGTCAGTGCCGTAGGAACGTTGCCCCTTTCTCGCTTCGCTTCCGTGCCACCCGGCTTTAGCGGGGTCGCGCGTTTTGTGCAGTGCGGCGAGAAACCGATGGGCATTGATCAGATCCGGTTGGAAGCGCAGCGCGGTCTCGAAAGCGACGGTCGCGCGCTCGGCCTCGCCGGAACGCGCCAGCGCGACGCCGAGGTTGAAGTGCGCCAGCGGCAGCCGGTGCAGCAGGCCGACGGCGCGCAGGGCAGTGTCCGCCGTGGCCTGGTTGTCGCCGCGCCGCCGGTGCACGCTGGAGAGTCCTTGCCAGGCGAGCGCATGGTCTTCGTCCAACGCAATCGCACGTGTATAGGCAGCCTGCGCCTTGTCCCATTGCCCGAGCCGCGCGTAGGCGTTGCCGAGCGCGGTGCAGACCGCCGGCTGTTGCGGACCCATTTGCTCCGCAGCGAGCAGGCTGCGCAGACCGCCGGGGAAATCGCCGCGGGCCATCTTGATGTTCGCCAACAGCAGATGGCCGTTCGCGTTTTCCGGCTCGCCGCCGTCGTTCATCGCGCGAAGCAAACGCTCGGCCTGGAGCAGATAACCGGCTTGAAAATAGCCGGCGGCTAACTGCGTGAGAAAACGATCCTCCCACGGTCGGCGGCGGGCGAGGTCCGCGAGCAGCGTGAGTGCCTCGTCGGCGCGATTTTTCCACAGGAGCGTGCGCGAGAGGTTGTATTTCGCCTCGATCTCGGCGGACTCCGCTTGCTTCGCCCGGTCCATCCCCGGGTCTTCGATGTAGCCGAGCGCGGCGAACTGCTGCATCAACTCGTTCGCCTGTTCGCGGTCGATGCCCACGCCAGCGGCATGCATGCCCGCGTCGCCCGGCTCCCTTTCCCAGCTCGGAATGCGCTCGACCTTCGGCGGCGTCTCGAACGCTTCGAGCAACGGCCGGCCGTCCATGTCCTCACCGACCGGCAGACCGAAAAGCGTGAGCACCGTCGGCGCGAGGTCGATCAGGCTCGCGCCATAGATGCGCTCGTCCCGCCGGATGCCTGACCCGGCCATGACCAGGACTCCATACTGCCGGTGCCACACCGCCGGGCCGGCCGGTTCGCGCGGCGTGCCGCGGGGCCGTTGCGCGCCGGACTCGAAGCCGTGGTCGGAGCAGAGGATCACCGTCGTCTCCGGCCCGGCGAGCGCGAGCAGGCGCTCCAGCATCATGTCGTGGAAACGGTAAGCGCCCGCGACCACGTCCTTGTAGAGCGCGAAATCTTCCTCCGAAATCCACGGCAGCCGCGGCGGATGATACGGCATGAACGTGTGCGAGAAATGGTCGATGGCGTCGTAGTAAACCGCCATGAAATCCCACGGCTCGGTCTCCATCAGCGTCGTGGCGACGGCGTGAGTCGAGGCGGCGTCGCTGAGCGTTTTGGCGAATGACTCCAGCCGATGGTCTTTCTTTTGGTCAACGGTCGCGGCGTCCGGGATGAACGGCAGGACGTGCGCTTCCGTCAGCTCGTGCGGAAAAACCTTGAAGCGCGCGAGCCCCGGACCTTTTTCCGGCGGATGGACGGTGCCCGGCGGGATCGACCAGGCCCCGCGCCCGGGATCGAACTTCACGCTGCCGAACGCATTGGTGACGACCGTCCCACGGATGGGTTCGGCGGGATGGCTCGCCCACCAGCCGACCACGTTGGAGCGCAGCCCGGCCTGACTGAGAATATTCCAGAGCGCCTTGCAGCGGCGCGAGGTGCTCGCGTAGGGCCGCGCGCCGCCGTTGACCGGGTCGGGCTCGATGAAGCCGTGGATGCCGTGCTTGTCGGCGAACTTGCCGGTGGCCACCGAGTTCCAGAGCATCGGCGAGAGGATCGGCTGGAGGGTGGCGAGGTTGCCCATGACGCCGCGGTCGATGAGCGATTCCAGCGTGGGCAAGAGACCCGCGTCGAGCAGCGGTTGGATGTGCTCCCAATCGGCCGCGTCCCAGCCGATCAGGAGAACTTTACGACGGGGCGTCATTGGAGTCTTCGCGCAAGGAGCGGCGAGCGTTGGCATCCGTCATTTCACGACCCGCCGACAGATTCCTCGTTTTCTCTTCCCAACCCAACTTTGTCCTCAAACCGCGGTCGTCTTCGGGAGCGTCGCTCGCCGCTTGCGCCACACGAGCAGTCCCGCGCCGCCCAACGCCAGCAAACCCAGCGAACCCGGCTCCGGCACCTGCCCGGCAAAGATGTGCTCGCCGATGCCCCCGTACGCATAATCCACCACCGTGAAGCTGTCGTTCGGCGTGGGGCCCATCGTGACGCGCGCCCAGCCGTATTGCGCGCCGCCGCCGTTGTCGAATTTGAAGCCGAGGAATCCGGTGCCGCCGTTGCGCCAGTGGCCGTAGGCGGAGCCGCCGGCCAGATACCCGGTGGGACTGGCAAAGGTCCCGCTGCTGTAGACGATACGATTGATCGTGACAAACGGCCGCGTGGAAATGTTCTGTCCGAGGGTCAGCTCCGAGGCCGATCCGTAAACATGGCCACCGAGTGTAATGGTGTTGCCGGCGAAAGCCTGGGAGGCCAGGCCATAAGCAACGAACAACGCGTTGCCATGCGTGGGATCGAACGGGGCGGGGTTGCGGAAGTGCTCGAAGCCGAGAGAGTTCCCGGGCGCGGCCAACGGAAAATAACCAATCACCGCGTGCGATATTCCTACAGCGGTAGAGTTGAAATACTGATTGATCGGACCGGAGTAAACGATGGTGGCCTCTGCGGAAGTCGCGCCAGCGAGCGCGGTGGCGGCACTGGCGGTCGCGTAGGCCAGCCAGCGTGAGTGAGGGATGCAGCTCGCTTTATCGCGACGACGTGTGGGGTTGCCGGTTTTCATTTGGGTAAGCGGTTTGGGATGCGCGGAGAGAGGGATTTTTCCTGGTTGGTCGAGATTCCGCTCTGTGCAGACTTAGCGGCACCGAGCGCGAGTGTACTTCCCTCTCCTTCGGGAAATTTTCGGCGGCGTGGCAAAAAACTGGCGGCGAAGCAAAAAATCTTCCGCAGCCCGGTGCCGGGGGATGGTCGGAGCCGCTTCAGCGACGGGACTTCGAATTCGCACCCGCCGTCTCGATCAACTGCTGAAACCGCGAGTTGCCGCGCAAAGCGTCCCACGCAGGATCGAGCCGCAACTCTTCGGCGTACATCCCCCCCGGTTTGGACAACGAATGTGCAATCAGGGGCAGTGCCAGGTCAGGCTCACCGACCCAGGCATAGACCAGCGCCAAGTGGCCGAGCATCTCGAGCCCGAACCACGGGTCTTGCGCTTCAGGTAAAATTTCCGTGGCGCGCCGGGCCTCGCGGATCGCGTCGTCTTTTCGCCCCCGCCCGGCATCGGCTTTGGCCAGCACCGCCCAGCGCGCTGCTTCGAGCGGACGTGCTCGCACGAGTGCTTCGAGGGTCGGCCGGGCATCGGCAAAGGCGGCGCGTGCCTTGGTCTCCTCGCCCATCTGGAGATACAGCAGACCGAGCAAAAAGGCGCGGGGCACTCCCGGCACGCCATCCCAAATCAATTCTTTCTGGCCATCCGCGAGCAAAATTTTCTCCGCGGTGTCGTGCTCGCGCAAAAGCCTAGCGCCCTGGAAGCGCGACTCGGTCCGGGGCCCGGGCGACTCGTAGCCGCCGGCCGGCGCTGCCCGGATCAGCAGGTTTGCGAGGGGCTTCGCATCGCCGTGCCAGAGCACATCGAGCCACGCCCGATGATAGGCGAACGGCCACGAGCGCGGTGCCAGCGCGAGAACACGGTCCAAGGCGCGTGCCGCCGCGGGAAAGTCGCGCGTCGCCTCGTAGTTATAAAACAGCCGGTGCCAGCGTTCGCGGTTGTTCGGGTCGAGCGCCGCCGCTTTCTCCAAGTTCGCGGTGGACTCCGCCCATCTGCCCTGGTGCCGCTGGACGCGGGCGACCGAGCCGAGGACTTCCGCGTTGTTCGGCAGGCCGCGTTGGGCGATGGCAAGTTCCTGCGACGCGGCGGCGTAATCTGCTTCGCTGGACCCCGCGTCGGTCTGCCAGAGATAGGTACCGAGCGCGAGGTGCGCCTCCGGCAAATCCGGCTGCAAGCGCAACGCTTCGCGCGCCATCGCCCGCGCCTTGTCGCGGCGCGCCGGCACGGTATCATGCATCGTGAAAAAGATCGTCTCAAGCTGCGAAAGGCGGGCAAACGCGAGCGCGAAGGTGGGATCGAGCGCAATCGCCTGTTCGTAGAGCGCCTCCGCTTTTTTCAAGTCGTCCGCCAGTTTTTCATAGCCGCCGAAAAGGTCGTTGGCCTGGATGAAAAGCAGATACGCCGCGCCGCTCTCGGTCGGCCGACGCCGAAGCCGCGCGGCGTCCGCCGGTGTGAGCTGTGTCAACAACGCGCGGGCAATATGAAACGCGAGATCGCTCTGAAAGGCGAAGGCGTCGGCGGTCTCGCGGTCGAAACTTTCCGACCAGATTTCTCTGCCGGTCGCGGTGTCCAGCAGGTGCGCTTGCACGCGCATGCGCCCGTCGTCGAGCCGCTGCACGCTGCCGTCGAGCACGGTGGCAACGCCAAGCGCGGAGCCGATGGCGTGCACGTCCAGCGGCCGTTTGCCGTAGGGCAAGACGGACGAGCGCGCGATGACTTTCAACTCGCTGATTTTGGCGAGGTTTAAGAGCAACTCGTCCTGGATGCCACGGGCAAAATAAGCGTCGGCGCGGCTATCGCCGTCGTTGGCGAACGGCAGTACGGCGACGCTTTTTCTGTCCGTCTCCACGGCGGTAACAGCGGTCGGCGAGCCCTTGTCCGCCCCGGACGCGGGCCGGTCGGCTCGGAATACGTGGAAGGCGGCCGCAGCCAGCATAGCCAGTGCACCGAATCCCAGCACAAGCTGGCGCGCGGTGCGCCGCCGCCGATTTTCCAGCGCCACTCGCAGGCGTGCGAGCCGCATCGTCAGGTCGCCGGCGCTCGGGCGAGCCGCCGGTGTGAGCGCGAGCATCGCCGTCAGGAGCGTGACGAGACGGGCCGGCACGCGGGCCGCTCGCAGTTGGCCGAGTGGCAGACCTCCCGCGCGCTGGCTCGCGCCGATCTCCGCCACGCTCGTGCCGGCAAACGGCAGCCGCGCGGTCAGCAGGTACCAGAGGGTGACACCGAGTGAGAAGACATCGGAGCGCGCATCGACCGGTCGTTCCGCAAACTGCTCCGGACTGGCGAACGCCGGCGTGCCGACAAAGCCCCCGTGGTGCGTCAAGGTACGGCCGTCGGGTTTTTCCGCGAACGCCTTAGCCAAGCCGAAGTCGATGACTTTCACCGTCAATTCCGAACTGGCATCAGAAGGCGACGGCGTGACCAGCATCAGGTTCGCCGGTTTCAAGTCCCGGTGGACGAGGCCCCGCGCCTCTGCGGCAACCAGCGCGTCGGCGACCTGCGCGGCGATGGCGACCACCGTTCGCGCGTCGAGCGGCCCGGTGCGGCGCAAGCGCTCCTCCAGCGTTTCGCCCTCGACCAGTTCCATCGCGTAAAAGCACTGCCCGGTTTCTTCCCGGACGCCGAAGTGAAAAACGGTCGCCACGTGCGGATGCCGCAGCGACGCGGCGACGCGCGCCTCGCGCAGGAATCGCTCGCGCGCCGCCGCGCTTTCCGAACGCGGGATGGCGGCCGGCTCGGGATGAGTGATTTTCAACGCCACGGCGCGTTGCAACGATTCGTCACGCGCACGCAATGTCACGCCCATCGCGCCGCGCCCGAGTTCCCAGACACTGCCGTCCTCGCGGCGGACGAGCGTGAATGGACCGAGTTGCTCGGGCCACTCTTCGCGGATTGGTTCTGCCACGCCTTCGCTGCCGTCATCGCCCAGCGCGATGCGCAGCAGGCAGATGGCGCAACCCAGATCGCTCCCGTCATCCGTCGCCCGCTCCCAAAGCGTGCCGCAGCCCGGGCAGCGCTCCGCGTCCGAGGGGCGGATTCGTTGCGAAGGGAGCGTCACGTCCTCGGGCGACTCGGCGCGTGGGATGCGAGGGGGCATCTCCGGCATCGTGGCCCCTCCTCATTCCGCCGCGAGAACTGCGCAGAGATATTTGAGTTCCTCGTCCACGTCGTCCGCTCGTTCGATGGTGTCGCGGACTTCCTCGCGCAGGATCGCGCGAAACCGTGCGCGCAGCCGCGCCACGTCGCTGCGCAACGTCACCGCAGGCCGGCCGAGTTTTTGCGCGAGCGCTTTGTAGGACTCCACCGTCGCAATTTCTGTTGTCGTCGTTGCCGACGCATTGCCGGGGAGCGTGAGGTGCGAACGCAACGCGCCAAAGAGCGACCGTTTCCCGGCGAGCGCATATTCTTCCTCCAAACGGCGAAACGTCCGGTGCAGGAGCGACAGCGCCCATTCTCGCTCGAAAATACGCTCGCCGCTCCACGCGAAGCGATTGGCGCGGGCGACCTGGGCTTCCGCTTCGGCGAGCCCCTTGTCGTCCAGCGGCGCGAAACTGGCGCCGCCACCGCGTTTCTGCGTTCGGGCGCGGTCTCGTGTGTCGGCGACAAAGTGCTTCAGCGCGCCAAGGAGAAACGACCGGAACCGTCCCTTCGTGCGATCCGCCCGGACGCAGGCCTGGCTTTCGATCAGTTCGACAAAAAAACTTTGCGTCAGGTCCTGTGCATCTTCGGACTGGATCCCTTGCCGACGCAGAAACAGGTAGAGCGGTCGCCAATAAATCCGGCAAAGCTCGGCGAGGGCTTGGCTGGCTCGCGGATCACCATCGACGGCAGTGGCGGCCGCCGCCAGGACCAAGGTCCAGCGGGTCGAGGCGAACAGCGCCGCCTCGGCCGGGGCGGTGGGCATTGCGATGCTCGCGGTGTCGGATTTCGCCACGTCCTCTGGTCTACCTCAAGGATTTGAGTCGCGCGAGCAGCTTTTGCCGGTCGCCTTCCGGTTCCTCCGGCAACGGGTTGTTCTCTCCACGGAGGTTGAGATCGACGTGAGATGATCGTCAAGCGCCAGGCAAATTGATAGGTGGGGCGACGTGAGCGCCGCCCCTTCGGCTTCAACGGCGAAGTCAACGCTCCACTCGATTTTTGCATTGCCGCCGGTCGGCAACTGGAGGACGCGTTTCCCCGGGAGAACCAACCCGGCTTCGATCCGTCCCCGGAAAAGCAAAAAGCGCGTCAGCTTGCTGACGCGCTTTGGCAAAGAAAAGAAGGAGATCGCTCTTTAAGCCGCAACCTCGGACTTCGCCGCCGCCTTCTTGCGACGCTGACGGTACGCGGCCAGTCCGCCGGCACCCAGTGCGAGCAACGCGACCGAGGAAGGCTCAGGGACTGCGTTGGGGACCGCGCCGAAGCCGCCGGACACGGTGATCGCCGTGTTGGGCGTCGTCTCGTAACCGATGCCCCCGATGGAGATGGCGCGGGAATTCGCCCCCAAGCCCTGCGGCCCGACGGTCATGCCGATGAAGCCGTAGTGCAAGCCGTCCGCCAGCGTGAAGCTGAAGCCGAGGTAGCCCGACTTCGTCGCGTTCGTCTTCCACTTGCTGCCGGTGAACCCGGCCCCGAAGGCCAGCGAACCCTGCGCGAGGTACGAGCCGCTGGCGGTCAGCGCAAGGGTGAAAAACGTCCGCGCCGCGCTGATCGTGCCGGTGGTGATGCGGGAAGGGTAGTTGTAAGACTGATTTGCCCCGGCCACCGTCGTGCCGACGATGTTGATCGGCGAATAGGTCGTGTTGTTGGCGCTCAGGCCGGGCAGAACGAGGGCGAAGTTGGCGGTCGAGGTGGAACCCTCGTTGCGGACCGCGAAGGTGATGTCGTTGATCCCGTCGCCGTTGAAGTCGAACTTGTAGAGGGTGTCCGCCGTGTCGGTGGTGTTCGTGTCGGTGAGCAGCAGGCCGTTGTAGTTGGTGTAGACCACCGAGGCATCCGTGGTCGTGACCGTGCCCGCCAGGACGGCGGTGCCGAGGCCCAGCATCGCGTAGCGGCGCAGGCTGGCTTCCGGGATGGAAGGTACTGACGAGGTGTTCGTTTTGTTCATGATTAGCCGGTGTTTCCCTGTAAAAATCCGCGGTCCGCCACGCGGGTGCGAAGTGCCCCGGGTTATAGTCGGCCCGAGTGGGGCGGGCAAGCTTTTTTTCGGAAAAATAAAGGATGGCATCGCCCGCCCTTTGGCGGATAGGGTCTGCCGCTGCCGCCGCCTGTCGCAGGCGGCCGGACAGACTGGAAACCTCCGGCCCATGAGTTCCGCCACTCCTTCCCCGTCGCCGACCAGGCGTTTGCTGCTCGTGGGCTGGGACGCCGCCGACTGGCACGTCATCGACCCGCTGCTCGAAGCCGGCCGGATGCCCCACCTCGCCCGGCTGATCAACGGCGGGGTGATGGCGAGCCTGGCCACGCTGCACCCGATTGTTTCGCCCATGCTCTGGACGAGCATCGCCACCGGCAAGCTCGCCGACAAGCACGGGGTCCACGGTTTCACCGAGCGCGACCCGGCCGGCGGGGTGCGCCCGTACGCCTCCACCTCGCGGCGTACCAAGGCGATCTGGAACATTTTTCAGCAAGCCCTCGGCTGGCGCTGCAACGTCGTGGACTGGTGGGCCAGCTACCCGGCGGAGCCGCTGGCCGGAGCCTCCGTGTCCAACACGTTTTTCCGCACCAAGGCGGGCGAACTCGACGAAAAACGCTGGAAAATCCCGGTGGGCGCGGTCCACCCGCCCGAACTGGCCGGCAAGCTCCTGCGCCAGCTCCTGCACATCACCGAGGTGGACGAAACGCTGGCGCTTCCCTTCGTTCCCCGCGCCGCCGAGATCGGCCGGGCCGACGACCCCCGGCTGGAGACCCTGGCCAAGCTCATCACCGAGTGCGTCAACGTGCACACCGTGACGACCGCGCTCATGGAGGCGCGGCCGTGGGATTTCACGGCGGTCTATTTCGACAGCATCGACCATTTCTCGCACGCCTTCATGCCCTACCACCCGCCGCACATGCGCAACGTGGCGGACGAGGATGCCGCGATGTACGGGGAGGTCATGCGCGGGATCTACATGTTCCAGGACATGATGCTCGGCCGCCTGGTCGAACTGGCCGGCCCGGAGGCGACGGTGGTGGTTTGCTCCGACCACGGTTTCCAGAGCGGGGACCTGCGCCCCTACGGCACCCCGCGCGAACCGGCCGGCCCCGTGCTCTGGCACCGCGAGTACGGCATGCTGGTCATGAGCGGGCCGGGCCTGAAAAAGGACGAACGGGTCTACGGCGCGAACCTCCTGGATATCGTCCCGACGCTGCTGACGCTCGCCGGCCTGCCCGTCGGGCGCGACATGGACGGCAAGCCCCTGCTGGAGGCTTTGGAAAACCCCGCCGCGCCGACCCCGATCGATTCCTGGGACGACGTGCCCGGCGATGACGGCCGCCACCCGGCCGGTTTCGTGCCCGAGGCGGCCAACCCCGACCAGAACGAGGACCTCCTGCGCCAGTTCGCCGCGCTCGGCTACATCGAGGACCCCGGCGAGGACCGCGAGAAGGGGGCCGGGGACGCCGACCGCGAGAACCAGTACAACCTGGCGGAGGTCTACCTCTCCAGCAGCCGGCCCGCGCAGGCGATCCCGCTGCTGGAAACCCTGGCGGCCAATTATTCCTGGGAGACGCGCTACCTCCACCAGCTTGCCAACGCCTACCTGGGAGCCGGGTATTATCAGGCCGCCTACGACCTGTTGGAACGCGCCTATCCGCCCAAGGCCACCGACGAAGGGCCGCCGGTCGTCGCGTGGCTGATGTTCGCCAAGGCCCGCCTGCGCCTCGGCCACCGCACCGATGCTGCCTACTACCTGCGCCACGCGACCGAGCGGATGCTGCGTTTCCCGCATCTCTGGGCCGAGAGCGGCTACCTGTGGCTGGACCTGCGCAACCTGGCCGCCGCCGAGCATTGTTTCCGCCGGGCCGTCGAACTGGACGCCGACGCCGCCTCGTCCTTCCAGGGACTTTCGTCGGTGTACCTGCACCGGCGTGACAACGTCGCGGCCATCGGCGCGGCCCTCGACGCCGTGCAGCGGCTCTACCACCTGCCGGTCGCGCACATGAATCTGGGCATGGCCTTGGCGCGCGAGGGCCGCTTCGAGGAAGGGGTGGTCGCCTTGCAGCGCGCGGTGACGATGCGCCCGAACCTCCTCGACGCCCACCGCTGGCTGGCGGCCATCTATTCCTCCCGCCATCCCGACAGC
Organism: uncultured Verrucomicrobiota bacterium; assembly: GCA_937873255.1. Lineage (GTDB taxonomy): Bacteria > Verrucomicrobiota > Verrucomicrobiia > Chthoniobacterales > SZAS-18 > CAHJWO01. The sequence continues at coordinate 27,305 of CALMVM010000411.1, forward strand.
CTTCTCGCCGGCGTCCACCGCAACCGCGCCCGCCAGATCGGCCAGGAGCGCGCCCGCACCGCCGCCGGACGCCGTTCGCGCGCCAACGAGAAACGCCCGCTGCCGGACATCCCGCCCACCTCCCAGCGCACGCAGCGCGGCGACGAGGCGCGCCCGCTTCCGATGCACGCCGGGGCCTCGGGGCGCACCCTGATCCTCGTCAGCGGACTGCCCCGCTCGGGCACGTCGCTAATGATGCAAATGCTCGCCGCCGGCGGTCTGCCGCCCCAGACCGACGGCCAGCGCGCCGCCGACGTGGACAACCCGGAGGGGTATCTGGAATGGGAAGCCATCAAGCGGATCGCGCGCGAGCCGCACCTCCTCGACGATCCGGCGCTGGACCGCCGCGCCATCAAGGCGGTCTCGGCGTTGATGCCCGAGCTGCCCCGACGGCACCGCTACCGGGTGGTCTTCATGGCGCGGCCCGTGGAGGAGATCGTGCGTTCGCAGGCGAAGATGATCGCCCGGCTCGGCACCGCCGGCCCGGCTGTGGACCAACAGGCGATGGTCGCCAGCCTGCAAACCCACCGCGACACGATCCTCGGCCACCTGCGCTCGGAAAAGGAGATTTACGACGTGCTGGAGGTCGATTATCCCTCGCTCGTCGCCGACCCGATTCCCTGGGCGGAACGCGTGGCGGAGTTCATCGGGCCGGAACTTTTGCCGCATCCCGCGCGAATGGCCGCCGCCGTGCGCACCGACTTGCACCGCAACCGTTCCTCGGCCAAATCGGAATAACCCTCCGTCGCCCGGCAACAACGCCGGAAGAAGCGCGGGGTCTGCGCGCCTATCGACCGCCCGGGCGCACTATCGGCGGCAAACGATCGATCTCAACGACGTGATCGACATCACCTTGGAAAGCAGGATGCAATCGACCGGCACCAAAAACCTGCGTCGTCAGCATCTATACATGAACGGACAGCAAGGAGAGCGATTCCTCCTCAACAGTCCGGCGAAGGTTTCTCTCGATCACCGGGAGACCGCAAAAACCCTGCACGAAGCGACCGGCTTGTCCATCCCGCATCATGCAGCGGCCGTGAATCGCGTCAACCCACCTGGGTCACGGGCGCGCGTTATCTCGTTCTCTACTTCGCCGCAGCGGGTTTCCACTGGTTCAGAAAGTCGGTGACCGCGCTGGACTGCATCTTGCGCATGGCTTCGAACTCGCCGGTCTTCTGGCTGTAGAGCAACTTGCCGTCCGAGTCCAACACGGCAAGCGCGGGCACCCCTTTCTTCAAGGGAACTTCGTAGTGCTCGGCGATGTCCAGATTCTGGTCCATCCGCCCGATGTTGACGTGAACCAGGACGAAACTTGCCTCTACCAAGGATTGGTTGGCGGCATCGTGGAAGTAGCGGTCGAGGGCAACGCAGTCGGGACACCAGTTGCCCCCGAAGTCGAGAATGACCCGGCGGTGCGTGGCGCTGGCTTTTTGCAAGGCCGCAGCCATGTCGGGCGACGCTTGGTGCGGTGCGGGGTAGTTGTCGGGGGCGGCGACAAGGGGCGTTGCGAGCAGTGTCACCGCGAGGGGTAGCAGCCAAGCCAGACGAATAGACATGCGGTGAATATCACCTAAAAACGGCCAGGCGTCGAACTACCTCGTTTGCCGCCCGAATCACGAAGCAAAAGAAGAATCATCCCCATGTGGGGTGAGGTGCCGCCGTTGACTTTGCTTCAAAAATGTTGCTTAACGAACTTCTAATGCCTTCGTTCCACGAACTAACCACCGCCCAACTCAAGCAGGCCGTCCTGATTCGAGAACAAATCGAAACCCTGCAAGGACGACTCGACGCCATTCTCGGCGGGAGTGCTCCGAACAAAGGAACTTCGCCGGGTTCCGCAAAGGACAAGCGCACGGTATCAACCGCCACCAAGCAGAAAATGGCGGCGGCCCAACAGGCGCGTCGTGCGAAAACCAAAGGGACGAAGGCACCTGCCAAGACCGCGCCGGCAAAAGCCTCGCCCAAGAAACGGGGCGGCCTCACCGAGGCGGGCAGGGCCAGATTGGCTGCCGCGATGAAAGCTCGTTGGGCCGCGCGGAAAAAAGGCGCACCCGCTCCCAACGCGTCCGCGAGCTGACGCGGAACTTTCTTGCACCGACCGGCGGTCGGCTACCGGGAGGTTCGCGCGACAGAAAGATCGGCCGCCAGACGCGGTTTTTGCGCTGGTGTGGCGGGCAGTAGGTAGCGGCACAGTGTGCTTTCTTGAGCCCCTGCCGGGGCTCGGAGGTAGTAAATTGTACCGCAACTGGTCGGCTTCCGGCGTTGATGCGGGCCGGCAAAGTTGGTTTTTCAACGGGTGGCGGCAAATCCCACGCGAGCTTTCCCATGAAACTCATCTCGTGGAACGTCAACGGCGTGCGTGCGGCCCTGCGTTATGGGCTACTCGACTACCTCGCCCACGAACGCGCCGACATCGTTTGTCTCCAGGAGACGCGCTGCCACATCGACGCCATGGCTCCGCTGGCGGGCGGCAGTTACCACGTTTTTCTGAATCCCGCGCAAAAGGCCGGCTATTCGGGCACCGCGATCCTGAGCCGGATCGTTCCGCGCGTGGTTTTCTATGGGATCGGCCTGCCCGAGCACGATCAGGAGGGCCGGGTGCTCACGGCCGAGTTCGACGATTTCTATCTCGTCAACGTCTACGTGCCCAACGCCAAGGACGGGCTTCTGCGTCTGCCGTACCGGCAGCGTTGGGACGGGGCGTTCCTGGCGTACGTGCGTGCGCTGGAAGAGAGCAAGCCCGTCGTGTTTTGCGGCGACCTGAACGTCGCTCATACCCCATTCGACCTCGCCCGCCCGAAACAAAACGTCGGCAACAAGGGGTTCACCGACGAGGAACGCGCGGGATTCGCGGCGTACGTCGAAGCGGGGTTTTGCGACACGCTCCGCGCCTTCGAGCCGGGCCCGGGACACTACACCTGGTGGAGCCGGGTGGCCGGGGCGCGCACGCGCAACATCGGGTGGCGCATCGACTATTTCCTCGTGTCGGCGGCGTTGCGCCCGCGCTTGAAGGCGGCGTTCATCCGGTCGGAGGTGACAGGGTCCGACCATTGTCCGGTCGGCATTGAACTGGACGAGGCGTCCGCGCCGACGACGCTCCCGCTCGCGCTTGACTCCTCCGCGTCCTGAAACCAGTGTTCCCCTCTTTTCCCATCGTCTTACTATGCAATGGCTTTTCCGCGCCCTGTTGGCCGTCGCCGTGTTGCTGCCGCGGCCGGCACGGGCCGACCCGTCGCCGACCGCCTTGTTGAACGTCTCCTACGACGTGACGCGGCCCTTCTACCGCGAACTCAACCCCGTTTTCGCGCGCGACTGGAAGGCGAAGACAGGCCAGGAGGTCACGCTGACGATGTCGCACGACGGCAGCACCAAACAGGCACGCGCCGTCCTCGAAGGTCTCGACGCCGACGTGGTCACGATGAACCAGGACACGGACATCGACCTGTTGGCGCAACGCGGCAGCGGACTCGTCGCGCCCGACTGGCGCAAGCGGTTTCCCAATAACAGCGTGCCCTACACCTCCACGATCCTTTTCCTGGTGCGCAAGGATAATCCCAAGGGCATCCGCGACTGGGGCGACCTCGTCAAGCCGGGCCTGAAGATCATCGTGCCCAACCCCAAAACGAGCGGCAACGGGCGTTACAGTTATCTCGGGGCGTGGGCGTACGCGTTGCGCAAGAACAACGGTGACGAGGCGAAGGCGCGCGAGTTCGTGAAAGGCCTGTTCGCCAACGCCGCCGTGCTCGACACCGGCGGCCGGGCAGCGACGACGACGTTCGCGCAACGCGGGATCGGCGACGTGCTCCTGACCTTTGAAAACGAGGCGCTCAGCATCCAGAACGATCCGTCCATCGGCGGCGGGAAATTCCAGGTGGTCGTGCCGTCGATGAGCATCCGCGCCGACCCGCCGGTGGCATTGATCGAGAAGAACGTCGATGCTCACGGCACGCGCGCGGTGGCCGAGGCGTACCTGCGGTTCCTCTTCACGCCGGCCGCGCAGGAACTCGCCGCGAAGAACAACTACCGACCCATCGACAAGGAAGTGCTCGCTCGCCACGCCGACGCGTTCAAGCCGGTGGACATGGTGGACGTGGAGACGGTTTTCGGCGGTTGGGGCAAGGCGCAGGAAACCCATTTCAAGGATGGCGGCGCGTTCGACGCGATTTACCATCCGTGACCCCATGGCCATCGAAGTCCGCCAGCTCACCAAAACCTTCGGGCGTTACGCGGCGCTGCATGGGGTCAATCTGAAGATCGAAACCGGCGAGTTGATCGCCCTGCTCGGGCCGTCCGGCTCGGGCAAGACGACGCTTTTGCGGCTCATCGCGGGGTTGGAGTTCGCCGACGACTCGAACAGCGAAATCCTCTTCGACGACAAATCGGTCGGCGATACACCGGTGGGCAAGCGCGGGGTGGGGTTCATGTTCCAGAACTACGCGTTGTTCCGACACCTGACTGTATTCGAGAACATCGCGTTCGGCCTGCGGGTGCGCCCGCGCAAGACGCGTCCGTCCGAGGAAAACATCCGCGTGCGCGTCAACGAGTTGCTCCACCTCGTGCAACTCGGCGACCTGGGCAAGCGCTACCCGGCGCAACTCTCCGGCGGCCAGCGCCAGCGGGTTGCCCTCGCGCGGGCGCTGGCCATCGACCCGAGCGTGTTGCTGCTCGACGAACCGTTCGGCGCGCTCGACGCCAAGGTGCGCAAGGACCTGCGCCGCTGGCTGCGCGAACTCCAGCGTCGGCTGAAATTGACGACGGTCTTCGTCACGCACGACCAGGAGGAGGCGCTCGAAATCGCCGACCGCGTGGTGGTGATGAGCACCGGCCGCATCGAGCAGGTCGGCACGCCGCTGGAAGTCTACGACCGGCCGGCGACGCCGTTCGTCATGGAATTTTTGGGCGACGTGAACCGGCTTTCCGCCCCCGGCGGCCGGCCCCCGGCGGGCGGGACGGACGCCGACGCCACCTACGTGCGCCCGCATGACATCGGGATCGAACGCCAGCCGCGCCGTGACGGCACGCCGGAGATGGAGGCGGTCGTACGCGTGCTTTTCGTGCGCGGCGCGGTCGCCAAGGTGGAGATGGAACGCATCGACAACGGCGAGCGCGTGGAGGCGCAGATTTCACGCGCGCGGTCGGAGGAATTATCCCTGCGCGAGGGCGAGACGGTGTTCGTGGAATTGCTCAAGCCCCGGCACCTGCCGCCGGATTATTCGATCTGACCACCCCCGGCATGGCTGACGAACCACGCGACCCCCATCCGCCGCGCTGGACCGATTGGCTCCTGGTGCCGGCGGAGGGCTCGGCGCGGCGGTTGCCGCCCGCCGCCCGTTGGCTCAACGTCGCGGCGGCGCTCGCGGTGGGGGCGCTTTTGATTTACGCGCCGTTTCTGTGGCTCGACGCGCCGTGGAAATGGTCGGCCGTGTGGCGCTACCGGCAAAAATTCATCGACGGCTACAAGCTGACGGTGCTGATCTCGGTCTGTTCGCTGGCGCTGAGCGTGCTGTTCGGGCTCTGCTCGGCGTTGGCGGGCCGTTCGCGGCTGATCGTGCTGCGACACGTCAACCGCGGCTACATCGACCTCGTGCGCGGGACGCCGCTGCTCGTGCAAATCCTCGTCCTGTATTACGTGACGGCCAACGCCGTCGGCATCGACGACCGCAACGTCTGCGGGATATTGATCCTCTCGTTTTCGTACGGCGCGTACATCAGTGAGATCGTTCGCGCGGGGATCGAAAGCATCGGCAAGAGCCAGTTGGAATCGGCCCGGGCCATCGGCCTGACGGCGGCCCAGACGTACCGTTACGTGATCTTCCCGCAGGCGGCGAGGCAGGTGCTCCCGTCGCTGGCCGGCCAGTTGGTCTCGCTCATCAAGGACAGCGCGCTGCTCTCGACGATCTCCGTCGCGGAATTCACGCAAAAGGCGCGTGAGACCAGCAGCAACACGG
>CALMVM010000412.1 GCA_937873255.1 uncultured Verrucomicrobiota bacterium
AGAATGCGGAGCCGAGTCTGCGAGACATCGCCCGCAGGGTGATCATGCAGAAGTCCGGAGGGTTTGCCGTCCACAAATTTGTCCCCGCGAAGCACGTAAGGTTCGCACGATGCTCCTACCACGCTCGACCGGGCGCACCCACTTTCCGTACTCCTGCATGCTGCCTTCTGCATTCTGCATTACCTCCTGCCGATCCGGCGTTCGCGCTGCTGGAAAAATGCCCGTAACGCCGGCAGATAATCCGCGTCCGTGCGCAGGGTGATCGCGTCCACCCGGGCACGGCGCAGCAGGGCGGCGAGTTCCTGCCGCCGCGTCGCCGCCGCGTTGAAAAACGCCATGCGCACCCGCCGGTCGGACGTGTTGACCTCGTAGATCGCGCCGGTTTCGGCATCCTCCAGGCTGACACGGCCGATGTCGGGCAGTTCCTCTTCCAGCGGATCGACCACCGGCACCGCCACCAGATCGTGCCGCTTGCTCGTCTCCGCGAGCGGCCGGGAAAAATCCGGCGATTGGAAATCCGAAATCAGGAAAACCACCGCGCGCCGGGTGACCACGCGGTTGAGGTATTCGAGCGCCGCGCCGAGGTCCGTGCGCCGGCCGGTCGGCTGGTAATAGAGAACCTCGCGAATGATCCGCAGGACCTGGCCGCGACCCTTTAGCGGTGGCAGGAATAGCTCGATCTCGTCCGTGAACAAGAGCAACCCGACCTTGTCGCGGTTACCGACCGCGCTGAAGGCGAGCACGCTGGCGACCTCGGCGGCGATCTCGCGTTTGGACTGCGAGACGCTGCCAAAGGAACCCGAGGCGCTCACGTCCACGAGCAGGACGACGGTGAGTTCGCGTTCCTCGGTGAAGTTCTTGACGTGCAGGTCGCCCGTGCGCGCGGTGACGTTGGTGTCGATGAAGCGCACCTCGTCGCCGGCGTTGTACGCGCGCACGTCCTCGAAGTTCATGCCGCGCCCCTTGAAAACGGAGTGGTACTGCCCGCCGAAGGCCGAATCGACCAACCGCCGGGTGCGCAACTCCAGACGGCGGATTTTTTTGAGGATGGCGGCGGTGTCGGGCATCTCAATGGGTAGGCAGACGCAAAGAAAAGATGATTGCCCGGGTAATTTGCGCCCGCCGTCGTTCCGAAACCCGACCGCGCAGTTCCCGGAAGTTTGCCTTCTGCAACAGATGGATCACGTCGCAGCGGACGGCGGTCTTCCAATCCAAGCCATCCGCCTCGTCGAGCAGTGCTTCGTTACCCTTCGTTGGGCGCTTCAGCCGAACTGTGGTGCACAAAAGCGCGTTCACGCTCGGCAGGTCAGAGTTCGCGCAACGCTCGTCCGTGGAAAGAATGACGACGGGATGCGGCTGTTCCTCCTTGAAAGGATAAAGATAGATATCCCACTGCCTCATGGATCAGGATCAAGGGAAACGACGGAATGCGGTTCCGTCAGCTTGGCGTCCCTGATATACTCTTCATCATAAATGTCGTCGTAGAATCCCGGCGGAGCCACCGGCATGGTGGGAATCGCTTGCAGCAGCAGAATTCGGGACTCTGTTTCGATGAGCACTGGCTCACCTTGCAAGGCCAATTTGGCCAACGCTTTGAGTTGTTCGTTAGATTCGTCGATGGAGACGGTTGTCATAGTGAAGAAGTGCTCACGGCACCGGCAGGCCAGCGAAAATCTTCTGCACGACGGCCTCGCTCGTCAGTTCCTCTGCGTCGGCCTCATAGCTGAGGATGATGCGGTGACGCAGCACGTCCAGGCCGATGCTTTTCACATCCTGCGGCGTCACGTAGCCGCGTCCGTGCAAAAACGCGTACGCCCGCGCCGCCAGCGTTAGATTGATCGTCGCGCGCGGACTCGCCCCGCAACGGATCATCCCGTCCAACCGCGCGCCGGGCAACAGCGCCGCCGGGTCGCGCGTCGCAAACACCACGTCCACGATGTAGTCCTTTACCCGGTCGTCGATGTACACGCTGTTGACCACCTCGCGCGCCTTGACGATGTCCTGCGGGTCCACGGTCGATTGCACCGCGAGCTTCGGTGCGCTCGTGCCCATCACGTCGAGGATCTGCCGCTCCTCGGCGCGCGTCGGGTAGGTGATGCTCAGCTTGAGCATGAAGCGGTCGAGCTGCGCCTCGGGGAGCTGGTAGGTGCCTTCCTGATCGAGCGGGTTCTGCGTGGCAAGCACCAAAAAAGGGTCGGGCAGCTTGTACGTCGTCTCGCCAATCGTCACCTGCCGCTCCTGCATCGCTTCGAGCAGCGCACTCTGCACCTTCGCCGGCGCGCGGTTGACCTCGTCGGCCAGGATCAGATTGGAAAACAGCGGACCCTTTTTCGTCGTGAAATCGCCGGTCTTCGGATTGTAGACGAGCGTACCGACCAGGTCCGCCGGCAACAGGTCGGGCGTGAACTGGATGCGCGAAAACCCCGTCTGGATGCACGCCGCGAGCGTCTTGACGGTCAGCGTTTTGGCGAGGCCCGGCACGCCTTCGAGCAGGACGTGGCCGTTGGCCAGCAGACCGATCAGGAGCCGGTCCACGAGGTATTTCTGACCGACCACGACGCGGCCGAGTTCGGCCTGGAGCGGCGCGATCCAACGGCTGCTTTCCTGCACGGCTTGCGCCAGTTCCTGGTTCGTCGTCATCCTTCGGAAAAAAGTGGCTGATTATCGCGGGCGCGCCGTCGCGGGCCGCCCGACGCCGGAATTGTAGCGTGGGACACGCCCGCCGGAAAGGGCGTTCAATCGGGCCGCGCCGCCTATTTCTCGAAAAACCGGAAAGGCTCGCCCTCGCGGCGGGTCTCGTAGTCCGTCTTGCCGACCAGAACCTTGTAAACCTTGTCGTGCTCGCGCGGCACCCGCACCTGGAAGCTGTATTCGCCGTCGATCTGTCGCTTGCTCAGACCGTCCCGTCCGACGGTGATGCGCGTTTCGGGTTGTGGGACGAACTGTTTGCTGACGATGATCCCCTCGGCCTGCCCGGTCGAGCCGGATTGTTCCGAAAAATAGAACAGCGCATATCCCAGTCCCCCGAGGATCGCCGCGCCCGCGCCGACGCCGATCAGCGTGTCACGCACCCGGGTGTCGGGCACGATGCGACGCGACGCGGGTGCGGGCGGCATGGGAACGGATGGTTATTCGCCGGCTTCCGTTCCGCCGGGACGCGGCGGGTGCGGCGGCTCGGATTGCGGGGGCGTCGGCAAGTTGTCCTCCAGCGGCGCGGCGGCGCGGCGTGGTCCGTCGGAGTCCTGCTTGCCGTGCGTGGCATCCTTCGTCTGCCGGTTCACGTCCTCCAACCCGGCAATGGACGCCCCGCCCAGCGGGATGAAATGCCGACCCCGCCCGCTCATCTCCCAGATGTAGCGGCGCAGGAGCACCTTCACCGTCGCCGACAGCGGCACCGCCAGCACCGCGCCAATCGGCCCTCCCAGCAGCAGCGACCAGCCGAACACCGACAGGATCACCGTCACCGGATGCAGGCCGACGGAATCGCCGACGATCTTGGGCGAGATGATCGTGCTCTCCAGCGTCTGCACGGTGAACATGATTAGCACCACGTAAAACGGGTGCCAGAAATCGCCGTACTGGATGATGGCGATCAGGATCGCCGGGATGTAGCAAAGAATGATCCCCAGGTACGGGATGAACGTCAGCACCACGACGAGCAACCCGACGAAAAACGAGAAATCCAGTCCCATGATCGCCAGGCTGCCGCCGATCAGGATGCCGTCAATCGTGCTGACCACGAGTTGCCCCCGGAAAAACGCCACGATGTAGCCGTTGATCTCCAACAGCACGGACACGACCTCTTTCTTGAACGGCGAATCGCGCAACGGCAGGTATTCGTTCCAGTGCCGGGCGATGTTGCGCGACTCGACCAGCAGGAAGTACAAATAAACAGGGATGATGATCGCGTCGAGCAATGCACCGGCCGCACCGAGCACGCCGCCGATGGAACTGATGAGCACGTGCCAAGCGCTGTCGAGCAAAGCGGGCACCTTGTTCTCCAAGGTGGGAATCTGCTTCTGGATGTAGTTCCGCAGGCCGTTGGGTTGGGCGACGATGCTCGGCGCGGGTCCGTCCTTGGGCGGAACGCCGCCGTTGCCGTCGGCGGTGGGTGTTCCCGATGGAGAGGGACCGGGACTGGCGG
>CALMVM010000413.1 GCA_937873255.1 uncultured Verrucomicrobiota bacterium
TTGGCCAAGGGGCCGAAGCTGCCTGTCGAGTACCAGATGAACTCCACGCGCCAGTTCATGCGCGAGCTGAACCGCTTGGGACTGACCAGCGTCATCGACGCGGGTGGCGGTTTCCAGAACTACCCGGACGATTATCCGGTCATCAGCGAACTGCACAAACGCGGCGAGATGACCTTGCGCATCGCCTACAATTTGTTCACGCAGAAGCCCAAGCAGGAGAAGGAAGATTTTGCCAAGTGGATCAAGATGACCAAGCCCGGCGAGGGCGACGACTTCTACCGGGTCAACGGGGCGGGGGAGATGCTCGTATTCTCGGCCGCCGACTTCGAGGACTTCCTGGAGCCGCGCCCGGACCTGCCCGCGAGTTTGGAGGGCGAGTTGAAGGATGTGGTTACGCTGCTGGCGTCGAACCGCTGGCCGTTCCGGCTGCACGCGACCTACAACGAGAGCATCGAGCGCTTCCTCAACGTGTTCGAGGACGTGAACCGCGACGTACCCTTCGATGGGTTGCACTGGTTCTTCGACCACGCGGAAACGGTGACGGACCGCAATCTAGAACGCATCCGCGCGCTCGGCGGCGGCATCGCCGTGCAGCACCGGATGGCCTTCCAGGGCGAGTACTTCGTGGATCGCTACGGCGCACAGGCTGCGCGGCGCACGCCGCCGGTGCGGAGGATGTTGGAGATGGGCATCCCGGTCGGCGCGGGCACGGACGCCACGCGGGTGGCCAGCTACAATCCGTGGGTCAGCCTGTACTGGCTCGTGACCGGCCGCACGGTCGGCGGGTTGGAGCTTTACCCGGAGGAGAACCGGATGAGCCGCCTGGAAGCGTTGCACCTCTATACGCAGGGCAGCGCGTGGTTCTCGGGCGAGGAAGGCAAAAAGGGCGGCCTGAGCGTCGGGCAGTTGGCGGATCTAGCGGTGCTTTCGGCAGATTACCTGGAGGTGCCCGATGAGGAGATTCGCGCGCTGGAAAGCGTGCTGACCATCGTCGGTGGCAAGCCCGTGTACGGGGCGGGACCGTTCGGCGACGAAGCCCCTGGAGCCATTTCGGTGCTGCCGGACTGGTCGCCAGTGGCGAAGTTCGGCGGCTACGCGCTGCCCCCGGCGGCCATGGTGTCCGCGCACGCGTGCTGTGGCGGTGCGCACGCCCACGGTCACGCTCACGCGCCGGCTCACCGACCGGGCGGCAACTTCAACCTGCGCCAACTCACCGCTGGAGCTTGGCAGAACATGGGTTTGTGGGGCAGCGGCTGCGACTGTTTTGCGTTCTGAAATCTTGCACCACCACGACGTTTCTACCATTCACCTGCTTCCATCCCATGAAAATCAGTCGACTCCTGTCCGTCCTCTCCATCTCTGCCGTGCTCGGGATCGGCTTCGTCGCACCTGCGCGCGCTGACGATCCGCCCAAGGAACAATCCTTCCCGGCCCCGCATGACATGAATGTAAGCGTCAAGATGATCGGTCCGGTGACGCAAACCGCCGATTTGCAGATCGTCTGCGTGTTCAAGCACAAGCCTGCGGGCGACACGCTCGTCGAGGCGATGGCGGACTTCAACGGCAAGCTCGGCGGCCTGCTCGCGGCGGTGCGCGACCGTGACGAGTTCGTAGGCGAGTTGGGCGAGACGTTCCTCTTCCTGCCGCCCGCCGGTTCCATCACTCCGAAACAGGTTCTGCTCATCGGTTTGGGCGAGGAGAAGAATCTGAGCTTGGACACCCTGCGGGTCGTGGGGCGGGTGGCTTTGCGGGAGGCGGTGCGACTCAAGGCCGTGCACGTTTCGTTCGCGCCGACCATCCGTGACCAGGGAAACAAAGTGATCGAAGTTGGCGAAGGGGACCAGGTCGTGATCGAGAACGTCGTGAGTGCCTATGACACGGAGAAGCGGCTCCAAGCACAAGGGTTGGCCGCGCCGTTCAGCATCGCTGACTGGACAATCGAGGCCGGCCCGACGTTCTTCGCCAGCGCGGCGGAGAAGGTTAGCCGGGGAATCGACGCGGCGGCGTCCAACCTCGGGAGCCGTTTGACCCAGCCCTACGCTCTTCCCGCGAAATGCGCTTCCTCGGCCATACCCGCGTGGCGGCTGTATTTGTTCTGACGGTCATCGCC
>CALMVM010000414.1:0-5842 GCA_937873255.1 uncultured Verrucomicrobiota bacterium
GACAAGGACGATTTCTGGTATTTCGGCAAGACGCTGACCAAGGCATCGAAGGGCGATGTTCCCTACGACCCCGATAACACGGTGGGCAACAAGAGTCCGCTCTACGGCACGGACAGCTTCGAGAAGCCCCGGCTCGTTTACCGGCGCACCTACCTCGCCGTCAACCTGCCGAACGACCTCATCAACGGCGTGGGGTACATCGACAACGCCATGAAAAGCGGCGTGCAGGGGCAAGGGCCGCCCCCGCCGGCCCTCAGCGGACGGGATAACTGGCTCAAGGCACTGCTGCGCGGGACTTGGCGCGGCAACGTCTGGTCGATCATGACCGAGTGGTGGGCGTCGAGCGGCGGGCAGGGCTGGAACGAGGACATTTACCGGCGCAATCAATGAGCCTGTTGGATATCCGCAAGAACCGCGGCGACCTCTGGGACGCGGCGACGTGGAACCGGCATCTGGAGGAAATCGACCGCTTCCTGCGGTCCCTCGGCGTCACCCCCGGCGGGACCGTCCGCCGTGACTCTACCGGGACGATCTACCTGCCGCTGAGCGTGGAGGCCGGCGACTCGGCCGGCGAATGGGCGCTGCGCGTCGGCTACGGGCTGCGTGGCGGCTTGGAACCGAAGATCGACGATCAGCGCGTCAGCAAGGAAGACCCGGACACCGGCGAGACGCCAACGCTCACCGTTGGCTCGAACGACTTCTCCGACTCGCCGGACCCGACCAGCAACTGGCCCAAGGGCGTGAGTTTCATCTACGGCGTGGTGGAGTTCGATCAGCCATCCTGGAACCCTACCGGCTCGAAGATCGTCGCGCAGGCCAAGACGTGGACCGTCACGCCCTGGAAGGCTGCCCGTCTCATCGGCTTGCTGCAACGCGACGACCCGGACGACAACGAGAGCGATGTGAGCGTGCGCCAACTCACGTTTTTCAACCAAGCATTGACCCTCTCGAAGAAAGGGGCCAACGGCCTCGCCCGGTACTGGTGGCGCGCTGCCGCCTGACCCGTCGCCATGAACGCGCAACTAGCCGGTTTCCGCCACGACGACGACCGCCCGGCGTCGGCGGCCGAACTGCGTCGGCTGGTGGCATACCTCGAAGGGCTGCGCGGGCCGATTTCTCGGGCGAACGCCCGCGCGCAGCAGAATCATCATTTTCGCGTCACGGCGGACCGAGACGAGCGCACAACCTACGGCCCGGCCGTCGAAGGGCGAAGCTGGCTCCTGAACGTCAGCCCTGGCACGGTGGACGACCGCCCGGTGAGCATCCTCTACAAACGTGAAGGCGACCCGCGCGACTGGAAGCCTCCCGCGACCGATGGCCCGCCGCCAACCTCCCCCGTCGTGGACCGGACGCTGTTCGACCGGGACGACCCGCTGCCGCAACTGCTCATCCTCGCCCCGAAGTTCGGGGCGCAACGGACGAATGCCGACCTGTTTGCCCCGGTGCCCGACAACGCGCGAATCTCGTACTTTGCCACGGAGGAAATGTGGGCCTACGACCTCTACCATGCCAGCGTCGTGCTCACGGCCGACACGAGTTCGAGCCTGCCGCCGGGTTTGCTTCTCACGGCGGGAACCACCTACGCGACGGCCACGCGGCGGATGCGCGCGACTGTCTATCCCGTCCCCCGGATCGACCTGCTGACCACCGGCATGATTGAGGTGGCGAGGCTCTACCTGCTGCGCGACCCCGACGCGAAAACCGGCGCACTGGAGGACCAGCTTTTCGTCCGGCAGATGCTCTACTGGAGTTTGCACAGCGCGCAGGTGGCGATGACCGTCATCACCGAAGATATCGGCGACCTGATCGACGGTGGCAATCCCTACGACCCCGCGCAGGAAATTGTCCTCGGCACAGAAGTGCTGTTCTGGACGGTATAGGGTCACTGGCCGAGGAAAACCCTCGTCCACAAAAGCGTGGGGATGATCACGGCTGTGAGGAAAGCGGCTGCGCACAGCAAAACAGTCCGGCTCTGGAATAGATTAAACGGCTGCCCGGTTCTCAGTACATGGGCGCGAGCCTCTACAAGTACTTTGCGATACGACCACGCGGTACACTCCACCGCCGCGAGATCCACCACCCAAGCAAGAACGACTCCTGAATCTCCGATGCCGGAGAAAATCGCCAGCACCCCCAGCAAAACGATGCCCCCGACAATGACACGCGCGGTCCAGTGTGCTACGCCGACAAGCAGCAGCACGATCTTGAAGTGTCGGTCGTCTGCGAGGAGGTGAGGCATCCCGCCATCGTACCGGGACCGTCAAGAGTGGGTCAGCTCAACACGCGCATCCGGTTGTCCCGGCGACCCTGCTCTCTGAGCAGCGTGTTGTTTTCCTTCAACAGCCGATTCGTCTCGTCCACCTTTGCCTCGACGCCATTGCGACCGCTGCCGTAGTAGGCGTTGCCGCCGCCGCCGATCCGGCGCAGATCGTCGACGATGGGCGCGCGGCGTTGCTGCGACTGGTCGGGGTGCTGTAGGTCGTACTGCTGCCCGGCCACCGCATCGGCCCGCGCGCGCAGATCCACCGCCTCCCGCTGCAACCGCGCCGCCCGGGCCGCGTCGCCTTTCTGCTTCGCCTCGGCCGCTTCCTTGTCTTTTTGGGCAGCGTCGTCGTTGAGCCGCTGGCGTTGGCGTTCGAGAATCGCGGCCTCGCCGTCGCGGCGCTGCTGGTCGGTGATCTTGCCCGCCTTCGCATCCTGCTCAAGCTGGCGTTTGTCGGCGGCGTCCTGACGGTTCGCCCGGGACTCATCGAGCGCACGGGTATCGTTGGCGAGTGCGCGGGTGTTTTCTTCCTCCCGGCGGGCCATTGCCTGCTGGTCGCGGTAGTAGTCTGCCCGCAGCTTGGCGAGCTTCACCGAGTCGCCTTCCGCCTCGGCTGCCTTCAACTTCACCTCCAGAAGTTGCCGGTTGATCTCGTATTCCTCGCGCGCGCGCTGGATGCCCTCCGAACTGAGGGCTGCCAGCTTGGCCTCCCCCCCTGCCTCGGCCTGGCCGACAGTTTCCGCACGTTCCTCCTTGGCTTTTTTATCGGCGGCTTCCTTCTCGTCCTTGGCCTTTTTCTCAGTAGCATCCTTGACCTTCTTTTCGGCAGCGTCCGACTCGTCGAATTTGTTTGCCGCGTTGAGGTCGGCGGCTTTCGAGTCGGTGCGCGCTTGGACGACGAGCTGCTCAAGACCCGCCTTGTAAATCAAGTCCGAGATACCGGAACGACCCTCGGAGGTGTTCTCGCGTTCCAACTGCTGGAGCCGGCGACGTTTTGCGTCGGCGTCCCGCTGCGCCAGGATGGCGGTCTGTCGCGCTCGCACGGCCTTTTCCTCGTCCGTGAGCTTGCTGTCGGCGTACTCCTGCAACTGAGCATCCACCTTGGCTTCGCCCTCGCCGGGTTTCAGCGTGCGGTCGTCGATGTTTTCGCCTACGCGGATTTCCGCCTCGATGCCTTTGACGATCACCTCGGCGTTGTGCCGGTCCTCGGGCGTCTTGGCGTTGGCGTAGTCTTCCTTCGCCTTTTTCAACGCGGCGTAGGCGTCGGCCAGATACTTCGCCTTGTCGGCGGTCGTGACGAGGTTGTGGCGTTCCTGCTCCAAGCTGTTGATGACCTTCGATCCGGCTTCCACGAACGCCAGCCGCTCCTCGCTGAGTTTGGCCGCGTGCAGCCGGTGAATGTAGATGGCGGTTCCAAGGGCAGCACCGGCTGCGACAATCGCGGAACCCACGGCCGCCAAACCGACCACGGCCAGGGTCAGCGTTCCCGCCGCAATGGTGAATCCAACGAGCGCCGGAATCGCCACGATCCCGAACGCGAACATTGCCACGCGCAACGCGATGTAGGCGTCCGTCAGCGTTTTGACGGTGGACGTGTCCCCAAGCGCCTTGTCGCTGGCTGCCTTGACCCCGATCACTTCGAGGAATTGCTTCACCAGCCCGGTCAGGCCGCTTTTCACCCCGCCGTACACGTCGCCCGCTTCCTGTGCTGCCGGCTGGAGTTTGTTCAGCAAGGCGGTTTTGCCTTCGAGCAAGTCTTTCTCGTAGGGCACGCTCCCCTCGGCAAATGAGGTGTAGAGACGATCCTTCGCGTCCTGCAAACCCTTCTGGAGCGTGGACAGGGATTTTTCCTGTTCCTTCATCGCGCCGCTGGACTGCTCCAAGGACGTGCGGAAGGCGGCCCACACCTCGGGACCGCTCCTGCCGCTCGCCAGCAGCCGGTCGAGCATCGCGCGGGTTTCCCCCGAGATGACGCCCATCGAGCGCAACTGGTCCGCCGCCTGCTGAATCGGCTGGCCGCTCTGCAACGCGCTGTAGAGTCCGCCGACGGCCCCGGCGACCTGGCCGATCCCGTTGCCGCTCGCAACCGACACGTCACCCAGGAGCCTCAGACCCTTCTCGCTGGAGAGTTCGCCACTGCCGTTGTCGGCCGCGCGCGCGGAGCGGTACGCATCCACCGCGTCGGGGGTGTTGATGGGCGTGCCCCGGAATGTGGTGACGATCTCCCCGAGCTTCTGACGCGCGGCCACCGCCGAACCGGTCAGAGTGCGCAGGCGAGCGGTCAGATCATCTAGGAACGAGAACTTGCCCAGTCCGGTCGCCGCCGCGCTGCTGGCCCTTTCGAGCAACGACAAGCCGCCGGAAACGAGCCGCGTGCTGATCAGCACCAAGGAGAGCGAACTGATGGCGCCGGCCGCGACCGGGGCGATCCCGGCAAGCGCGCGGGCCGCCGTGAAGCGCACCACCGCGAAGCTCGCGCTCAAAATGCCGTTGGACGAAGCAACCTCACCCGTCGCTGCCGCCGCGCCGGCCGCCGCCACTCGGTACTCCTTGTAGCGGTCAAGAACGCTGTGGATGATCTTCTCCAGAACAGCGTGCTCCGCGAATCCCTTGGCGGTGTGCACGGCGATTTCCGCCGTCGCCTTTCCGTATTCCGCCGCCGTTTCGCGCAACCCTTTTTTTACGTGATCGACGCTGGAATCGTAGGACGGATCGACCCCGCCGGAAAACTCGACTCCGACCTTGTTGTTCTCGCTCATGATTTTTTGCGTGTGGCGGCCCGGCGGGCCTTCCGGGCCGCGTACCTCTTTTTCAACTCGCGCATCTGGCTGAGGAACTTGTCGCTCTCGGTGCGCAACCGCAGGTCGGCCCCGGCCTGCTTGGCGAACGCCGCGACGTACCAGTGCGCCCGGCCAAGCGGCATCTCCCAGGCGGCGGCCTCGTTGTCAGGCTGAAAGCTGCCCCCGGAAATCAGCGCCGAGACGAGGCTCAGCGGCTCGGGCAGATTGTTGAGCACCGACGCCGCGCCAGCCGCCTCTTTCTGCCAGAACTCGGGCGGGGCCACGTAGTCGCGCACGTAGGCATCAAACGCACCGAGCGCGAACGGGAGCGGATGGCGGCGGCTCATCCATACCGCATGAATTTCTCTGAACCACCGGGCCACCCGGCCGCGCCGACGGGGTGGCAGGATGTGTGAGAGGGGCGTGCGGTAGCGGGAACGGCAGATGCGAACCGCTACCTCCAAGTCTGCCAGCGCGGGAACCGCTCCCGGGATGAGCAGAGGCGATTCGATGGAGAGCAGCAGGAACCGATGCCACTCGCAGAACGGCCGCAACCGCTGGCCTAGAACGACGTGCCGCCGGTCGCCGGGTTCGTTGAACCAGCTCTCGGTGAACCGAGGGCAGAGCGTTGGCGCAGCGGCGAACACGTCATCTCAGAGCCGGATTAAGCACCGGCGGCGGCAGTGACGCCCTCGAAACCGACGTACGAGAAGTCGCATTTCACCGCGTCCTTGTAGTTGTAGGCACGGCCCCGCTTGGTGATGATGAAGGTCCGCTCGTCGAACACGAAGCTCTTGAC
>CALMVM010000414.1:5852-9476 GCA_937873255.1 uncultured Verrucomicrobiota bacterium
CGAAAGCAGCGACGTTGCCGCCCTGACCGGGAGCCTCGATGGTGAACTGCGGTTCCTCGTCGTCCTTGAGTTCGAGGATCGCCATGCCAGCGATGAGCGTTTTCACCTCGGCCGGCAGGCCCAAGAGGATCGAATCGTCGCCGTACTGGTCAATATCGGCGCCGGCGGCGGGAGCGGGAGCGGGGTCAGCCATAAATTAGAAGGGTAAGCGGGCGGTGTTTTGCATGAGGCGCGTGTCAACGCAGCCCCGCCTCGGCAACGCTTTTTTCCAGCAGAAACTCCATCTCGCGCTCGAAGGCGTCGGCCTGATAGCCGAGCGCGGCGGCCGTGCGCCGGTCAAAGCCGTCCACGTCCCGCGCGTACCCCACGTTGTTGCTGATCAGGATGCGGATGCGGTTTTCCTCGATCTCGACTTCACAAGTGCCGTTCCCCCTGCCGTGTCGCGCGATCCAGGCAGGCACGGGCACGCCGAGGGTATCCGCCGCGGCGTTCCATCCACCGGCCAGAAAGCCGACTTGGCCGACGAGGGAGGCGCGCAGGGCGTCGAACTTGGCCTGATCGACATGGAACCGCTGCGTGAGCGGGCGGGGACTGAGGCCGCGCTTTCCCTTCCTGGGTAGAACTTGGTCCCGATAGATGCCGTACACGTCGGGGTATTGCTCGGGCCGCTTGCCGCGCAAGGGGACCGGCACGAACACCCGCTGCAACTCGCGGTCAATCTTCGCCTCGCCCTGCCGGCGCGCGTCCAGTCCGGTCGTGCCCTCGCTGGCCGGCGGGGTCACGGCGACCACGCGGCGCACGAACCCCCGGGCCGCCTGGCGCGCGGCCTCGGGGATGCCGCCGCGCATCAAAGTGCCGAGCCGATCCACCGCGCGGTCAAGGCGTTCCAGCCCCGTGAGGTTGCCAGTCAGGCGGATCATGGCAGCGGGGCGAACAGGACGCGCAGCAGGATTGTCGCTGTCCACCGGCGGCCATCCACTCCACGCCCCCCGCCAATGAGCACTTGGCCGCGATGAACCAACCGGCGAGGAGCGGCGGCATTGATGGCGTCCTTCAAGCTGGCAGCCGTCCCATCGTTGACGGCTGCCAAAAGTAGGTTTGCCCGGGCGAGATGGGTTTCGTTGCTGGCCTCGTCGTCCAGCGAGCTTTCCAGCTTCACCTCGACCGTACCGGTGAAGTACGCCCGGTAGCCGAGCGGCACCACGTCGCGCGCGCTGAACACGGCGGCCGGCGGCGTGGTCGTGGTCTTCGAGTCGGTCGTCTGCCACTGCAAAACATTCGCCAGCGGCGCGCAGGCGGGGTGCGCCTTCACCGCGTCGCAGAAGACGGTGGCGAGCAGGGTTTCGTGCATGGTGAGTCAGTACAGGTTCGTGAAGTTCAGGCTGATGAGCGCGGGCGTGGACGACACCGGGCCCACGCGGTATTTGCTGCCATCCTCCAGCGTCACCGGCTGACCGGTTTCCGGCAGGGGCGCATCCTCCGGCCACACGTCGCGGCCGATGGTCGCGTCCCCCGCATCGACCCAGACCATGTTTCCGTCGTTGTTCGTGCGCTGCTCGCGTCGGATCGGCGAGACTGTGGCCGCCACACCAGCAACTTCCCCGATGGTGATTTCCTGGCTGTTGACCGCGCGAGTTCGCGCAATCCCCAGCGCCATGAGTTGATCGAAGCGGTTCACGTCGATTTAGCGGCTAAACTGGCCCGAAAAAGCGGGCGGCCCGGCGACCGTGTGACGGTACAAGCCGGGCCGCGTTGATGGAATGTTCCCGGCGGGTTAGAACACCAGCGACAGTGTGGCGTTGACGGCCGTGTTGTCGCCGCCGCCCGCATCCACTCCGGCGGACAGGCGCACGTAGCGCCGGATGCTGAGGGCCACGGGAAACTGGGTTTTGCCAGCGTCGCTGCCGTTCCCGCCGTCGCCAGTGACGATGTAGGGGACGTTGCCGGGCACCGGCAGGAAGTTCACGCCGTCGGCGCTGTCTTGAAGCGTGAGCGTCACCTTGTGGCCGTCCGCCAAGGCGGGCGCGGCATCCAGGGCAATCTCCACGTCGAAGGAACGGGCGAGCAAGCCGACTTGCGAGGGACCGAGATCCAGGGCGTCCGAATAAATCACCGGAGCGCCGGCGGCGGGAAGGGTGAACTGCCGGATGAGGCAGGCGTCCTTGGTGTGGCGTTGCAGAAGGGCGATGTCCATAGGTGCGAAGGGTGAGCGGTGGGATGGTTGCGGCCGGGTCGCTTACTTGATGGTTTCCTCGTTCTTGAGGATGTTGATCGAGCGGACGATGGGCACGCCGTCCCAGGCAGTGAGACGCGCCGGGTTAGGCACCTCGGGCGTCGCCAGACTCTTGCGCAGTTGCTCGAAGGACCGGCCGTTGCCCAAGATGTGCGTGGGCGTGAACCCGAGTTCGTCGGTGCAGAGGTTCATCGCGTCCACCATCAGGTCGGAGGTGAGCGTGTTGCCCGCGACGTTGTTCGCCTTGACCGTGGTGCCGATGCGACGGATGTGGACCACGCGGTTGATGTTCCACAGGCGCAGGCCGACCCACCCGAACAGCCGGTTGGTCATCGCCAGCATCCGGCGCGGCCCCTCGCTCGGCTTTTTGTCGTTGTGCAGATACACCGTTTCCTCTTTCCAGTCGTCGTTCATGGTGAGCGACTGGTTCGAGCCGAAGACGAGTTCGAGGGAGGACGGGCGAATGTCGAGCAGCCACACGCTGGTCAGGTCGGTGGTACCGCCCGCGTCAATGGCATGGCCTTCGTCGACGGAAGCCTGCGCGATCAGGCCCGGGAAGCCCTTGTTCATGTCCCCAAGCTTGCCGTAGATGATCTGCTTGGAAATGTCGCTCAGCGCCTTGGACGCTTGCGGCACGCTCTGATTGACGAGGAAGCGGGGCTTGTCCTTGGTGCGGGCGTAGATGCCATCGCGGTCCACCTCCACGCGCCGGTCCACCAGCGACATGTCGAATTTCTTGGCCGTGAGCGTGGTCTTGGTCGGCAGCACGCCTTCGTTCGGACGGCGGAAGGTCTCACCGCCGGGCAGGTCGGTCATCACCGAGACTTCCAAGCTGGTGTCGTCCTCGACGACAGCCGGGAAAAGGTTCACTTCGGCGTTCGAGTAGATCGCTTCCACGATCACGTCGTGGCCAGAGCCTTTGTCGGAAGCGGAAACGTCGAGGATCGTAGGAAATTCCAGCTTGTTAGGATGTTCGTCGGCCATAAAAAGGGGAGCGGGTTAGGTGAGTCGAGGTGTGAGGAGCGGCGTGGTTACTTGGCCCAGGTGGTCTTGGTGCGGCCCTTACCCGATGGGGTGCTGGCCGTGCTACCGGGGGCGGGGCTGTCAACCCCGACAGGCAGCGGTGCGTGGCCGGACTGCGCGAGCACGCGGTTCGCCTTGTCGTTGACGAATTGCACCTCGCCCTTTTCCGTCAGCGCAACGGCGGGCTTGCCTTCCCCGTCGAAGGCGAGACTGAACAGGCCCTCGGTGCCCACGGCCGCGCCGATCCGCTGGCGCTCGACCGCCGGCGCACCACTGAGCTTGCCTTCGAGGTCGAGCTTCTCACGGGCCAGGGCGTCGGCGCTCGCGGTGGCATCCGACAGCTTGGCGGTCAGGTCCGCGACCTCGGC
>CALMVM010000414.1:9486-30031 GCA_937873255.1 uncultured Verrucomicrobiota bacterium
GGCGTCGGTCAGGGAGACGGTGAACTTGCCGCCTTCGCCGGCGGTGTGAGCGAAAAAGCCGTCGGCTTCGACGGCTGCCTTGATGCTGGCGACCTGCCCGGTGAGGGCGGTCACCTGAGCGAGAGCTTCGGAGAGTTGCTTGGTCTGGAACATGGGCGCGGGGTGTAAAACCCCTGCACCCTGTCAACCTGCCTCAGTCCACAGGCTCGTCGGCGGGGACCCAGTTCGGATCGTCATCCGACGTGTCGCTGAGGCCGTGGTGCAGCGACGCCAGTCCCATCGCATCGTTAGTGCCGATGCCGATCTTCTCCAACCGGGCCACGGAATCGTCGTACCCGGTGGTGCCGTTGAGCGCCGCGTCTACCTCGTGTTGGATTTGTTCTACTTCCATTTATGTTTTCCCAGGTGGTTGTCGAACGCCTTCATAATAGGCGCAAACTGCTCGTCAGACCAATACTTTTGTTTGCCGAAGCGGGCGTCGGCGCGGTGATTTACAAGCTGCCTCTGAAGGGTCGGATCGCCGCTTTTGGCTGTGACGTACTGAACGTAAGCCCGGGCGAATTTATCCTCGGTTCGGCCCGCCCGCCGGAGGTGGACGCTGGTGGGATTGGTCTGCCCCTTCGCACTACGCGCCATGCGGTTGAGTTCCTTCACTGGCGCGGACTTCTCGATGGCCTGATTGATCTCCTTGAGGTCCGGGTGCGTTTTGGAAGCAAAATCCCGGCCGCCCATCTGATGATCGAGATGGTGACCTACCTCCTCCAGAAAGTCACCTTCGTTCGAACTGCGCTTGAGGTGGATGTCGCCGCTGAGCGGACCTTTCATGTACGCAGCCCGAGCATCGGTGAGTGTGGAATCGTTGCGCACGGTGGCCGACAGAAATCCGTGCTTGTGGGGCAAATGATGTACTTTGTCGATCACCGTCTGTACGTGAGCAATCACGGCGCGCTGCTTGTCGTTCAGACTGGCATCGAGGGTGTGCAAGTCGCCGACGCTGGCAAATCGCCCGTTTTCGTCGTGGTTCGGATTGCCTCCACCGTTACCCGCCTGGAAGGAAGCGTCCGCCAAGGCATCGAACTGACCGCCGCCCTCCGCGCGCGGGGCGTTCAGATTGAAAAGGGACGAGCCGCTGCCGGGATTGCTGGCGTACACGGCGGCGGTCGCAAGTAGCTCCGAAGCCACCTCGTCTAGCGAAGTCGCCATCTCGTCGGCGAGACCTGCATCGATGGCCTCCTGACCGAAGAAAATTTGCGCCTTGAAGAACTCCTCGCTCATCGCCGGACGGCCGGCGCGCACGACGGCGCAAAAATCGGCGTAGAGCATATCGACCCGCGCCTGGATGCGCGCGGCTTCCTCGGGCGTCAACGGCTTGGACGATGCGAAATCCGTCTTCTCGTCGCTGCTGGCAAAGTTCGTGACGGAAATCCCCTGCGCGGCGAGCGCCTTGGTCAGATCCAACCGGGAGCATCGCACGCCGATGCTGCCCATCCACGCGCTCGCGCCGATGATGATGTAATCGCAGTGGACGGCCAGATACACGCCGAGCGAATGGCACTGGCCGCCGACCCAAGCGATGACATTCTTACCAGCTTTCCGCAGGGCAACGATGCGCGCGGCCGTTTCCGCGTGCCCGACGCAGTTCCCGCCGGGCGTGTCGAAGTCAAGGATTGCCGTCTGGATCGCGGGGTCGAAGCATTCGTCGAGCGCGGCGTTGATGTCCTGGAGGTCACAAGCGCCGTAGCACTCGACCTCCATCCGCGACAGATTGCGGTCGATGGCGCCGTGGATCTGGACCACGGCCACCGGGCCGTACTTGCGCAGAACTTCCTCCACGCGGATTTGCTCCATCGTCGCCCGGCTGCGGCGATAGTAGTCGAGAGTGTCTTGAAGCGTGGCGTCCGTGCCGCTGGGATCGACCGGGCGCACGGCTGGCGTGGCGAGCGGGCCGGCTGCCATGTGCTGTTGCAACGCCTGAGCAAACGCCGTGAAAGCGTCCTCGCTCAGCATGAGCGGTTCGCAGTGAAGTTTCTGGTAGAGGCGGGCGAGGCGCATGGATTATTCCTCGGTTTTGTCTTTGGGTTTCGTCTTCTTGCCGTCCTCAGTTTCGCCACCGGCGATTTCCCCGGTGCCGGTCACGCCGTCGGGCTGCTCGTTGGGTCCGAGCATCTGCATGTCGCGGTCGGTGACCACGATGCCGAGGGCAACGTTCTCAGGCTTGGCGTTTTCCTCGATGCGGGCGCGCTGGCGCGTGGCCACGTCGGCCGCCCGCTCTGCCCAATGGTCCGCGACGGTTTTCCCGCCCTTGATGGCAAACACCTTGCGGTCGTTGACGAACCCGATCTTGTAGTCCTCGCGGAGATTCTGAGCGTCGCGGCCGTCGTCGATGGAGAACTCCGCAGGGAAGCTGTAACCCCACTTGAATTGACCGCCGAGATCGGGGCCGGGGTAAGGGTCGAGAATCTTCAACTGGATGGCTTTGCTGATCGCATAGCCGTCCTCGCGCGCCTTGATCGCCCCCAGCACGTCCTGCCGGTCAGCGATGCTGACGTTGACCTGCCCGATATCCGAGCGCCCCAACTGCCCGCCGGGGCTTTCCTTGCCGTACGCGAGCATCGGCGACCAGTTCATCCCGCGCAGTGCCGCGTGGATGATCCGGTCGTTGAACGAACCCCACGGATCGCCGGGCCGTTGGTTGACGAATTGCTCCAGCTTGGCCCCGCTGCCCGCCTTGAAAAATCGGTACAATCCCTCGTAGAACGTCTGTGTGGTAAGGCCGCCGGCAGACGGCGGGGCGGGAGCGCCGTTCACGAAGGCCGCCGTCCCGTCGCCACTGCCCTGCGGCGTGCCCGTCTCGTTGTACTCAATGAGACTGATGCTCGAAGCGATGAGAAGGGCGAGTTGCTCCCACTCGTGACTTTTCAGGGAGTCGCGTAGCTTGTTGACGCTGGCGCGCACCGACGGCCACCCCCGGCCCGCCTCGTAGAACGCTTTGTCGTACACCAGCCAGAAGTCGCGGCGGTGCAAGTCGATGAAGTCGTCTGTCCGGGTCGGGGTGAGGCCGTTGTCCAGGCGCACGCGAGTGTACAGCCGCCGGCCGCGCAGGTCGTAGATGATGCCGTCGCGCATGGCGAGGGGCACCGGCAGCTTGATCTCGATGGGCTCGCCCTTGGCGGCAACCGGCGTGCCGTCCGGGTTGCGCGTGGCGCGCACGCTAGTGATCATCTCCACGCCGTTGAGGCGGGACACGCCGATGCGCCAAGGCGGGATGCGCTGCGTCGCGGGGTAGCCGCCTTCGTAGGACGACAGCATGATGCCGAAGTCGCCGGACCGATCCAGCGTCACGCTGTCGAGCACCAGATTCCAGCGAGAGTCCGGCAGGTCGCCCAGGTCGCCGATCTTGTACCACTCGTCGAGCAGCCACCTCGACGCCTTTTTCCCCCAGTCCTTGGCCTCGCCCAAAAATTGCGGCTCCCAAGCGCGGCCGACGGAGAGCATTCCCTTCATCCACATCGCGCCGTCCACCACGTCGAAGTTCGTGATGACCCGCTCCGACAACGCGACGCACACGCGGCGGTCCATCGGGGGGACGAGCCGGTTGATATCGTCGGTGCGCGCAGGCTCGGAAGGGCGGCGCCTGCCGGAGTTGTCGGAGGCGTCCAGCCAGCGGTTGCTGCTGCCGCTGCCGCTGGTGATCGGCCGGCCGAGGGAATCGACGAGGCAGGGAATGGGCGCGGACATGGCAATTACCAGAAGCGGACTTGTGCGCGGTCGGTGACGGGCTGCTTGAGGGCGGCGAGCACATCGGCGGCGGTGTCGTACTGGTCGAAGATTTCCAGGGCCTGCTCGGCAGCGGCCATGATCTCGCTGATGCTCAGCTTCGGATCGACGCCGAACGAAAAGCTCTGCCCGGCCGTGGACGAGGTGATCATCTGCAAGCCGCCTTCCTGCACCGCCTTGAACTGGCCCGTGACGAGTGCCTCCAGGACCGCGCGGCCCTGTAGCCCCCCGACGCGCAGCAGGGAGCGGATGAAGTAGGAGGCGTTCACGCTGGACCGCGCCTGTCAATCCGTCGAGAAGGTTGCGGGGGCAGGATTTGAACCTGCGGCCTGCATACCGATGTGTTTCACCTTGCTACGTGCTAAGTCAGGGTGGAATCTGAGTCACTTATGAACAGTCACCGCGGATTTGATTATCTCGAAACTCTTGTGGAAATGAAAGAGCGCCATGGGAAGTGGCATCCCGAGAAGATAGGCACCATAGAGTAAATTTTTGTCGATTAGTTTCTTAATGGCGAGTACCACTAAGAAGAACCCAATTGGACGGACCTCTCGCAGTCCTTCACCAAGAAACAGTACTGCGACATTTCGCTCGTGCTCATCCACTGGCTTGCTGCCGGAGGCGAGATTGATCCGCGCACGGATGAACTCAAAACCGTGATGAGCTACTACGAGGCACTTCACGCATGGGCGAGTAACAAACAGGATCGTCCCGACGACATTCTGACGCCGTTGGAGGAAATGAAAACGCTCTTACGGGCGGTTGCCAAGCGCGAGGGGGCGACTTGGGGTGAGAGCCTGAGGCTGTTTCAATTTGTGTACCTAGGCATCTATAGCGGGCTGGGCATCTCGGTCAGCCTAGACAGCCGCCTTGACTACGATAACTTCATTCAGGATTTGTACGATCCTCGCTGATACGCTCGCCAGTTGCTTTTTTTATTCCGTCGCTGTCCGATGGAGTATCAACCGCATCGTCGTCCCCCCCGACTACCGGGCGCAGGATGCCCAGGATCAGCGCCCCGAGCGTCACCGCGACCTCGCACCACCACAGGTCATTCCGTCGGCCCTTGATCCTCTCGTACTTGAACGTGGGCTTGCCGTGCTCGCCCTTCGTCTCGATCTTCTCCTCGCTGACCGTGTGTTTCAGCCAGTCCTCCGGCGTGTCCTGGCCGTGCTCCCAGCCGGTGTCCTTGCCGTCGCGCAGCTTCACCGTCTCGTCCGTGACCTTCACGCGGGAAAACATGATGCGGTTACAAACCCCGCCCCCCGGCGCGGCGGTGGGGTTGATCTGGGAATAGTAGCGCAGGACAACCTTGCGGACCCCGCCGACCACCTCCGTGGACGGATAGCTGGGGGCCTTGTCGCCCTCGACGGCGAGCCAGCCGTGTTTCGCGCAGAGGTCGTAGGCCAGCCCCGGCTCCCAGTTGGCGTCAAAAAACACGCGGTTCGAGGGCACTTCAAACCGCTCCTGCATGAGCACGAGCATCTGTTCGTTGGTGATCTTCGAGGCGAACAGCAGGCGGCTGCTGCGATCCACCCGGAAGGCGCGCACGAGCACCCACCAGTGGCCCTGTTGGAAGTCGATGGCCATGAACCGCGCGAACTCGTTGTCGATCTTCGTGCCCGGCTCCCAGTATTCGGCCAGCTTGTAGTTCGCCGCCGTCAGGACTACGTTCGCCGATTTCTTGGGCAGCCAGTAGGTGCGCGCCAGCCGCTTCGTAACGAATGTCACCATCGGCTCGGGGTCGCCGTCCTTGAGCGCCTGCACCGCCTTGAGCCATTCGACGGTCAGTGTGTGCCAGGTGACCCAGTACATCGCCAGCGCGTTGTAGTGCCGGCCGCAGTAGCCTTCCTTCTCCGGGATGGCGGTCGCCTGATACTGCTCGGGGTGGCCATCGAGGGATTCAGCCAGCGCGCGCCGGTTTTCGTAGGTGTCGGAGAACACCGGGTCGGGACACTTCGGGTTCTCGCACACCATCCGCGCGGTTTTCGCAGTCGCGTTGTAGTCCACGCTGCCGTTCTCTCGCCGCACGAGGTCGTAGCACAGGCTGTACCGCTTCGCGTCGCCGTCCCACCAGTAGGGTTGATCGTGGCCGCACCGCGGGCAGCGGAAATGCAGCTCGGCCTGGTCGGTGGTTTTCCAGAACTCGTCCAGCTCGATCTTCTGGTCGTGAACCTTCTGCTCGCCGCCCTGGCTGATGAGCGTGATCTGGCCGTTCCAACGGTCGTGCAGGCGGGCCTCGAACTCGGCAATCAGCCCGTATTTGATGAGCCACGCCTCGTCCAGCCGGACGAACGTCACCGACCGGCGCTGTGCGGCTCCTTTATTGTCACCGTCCACGAACAGCGACGCGCTGGGGTACACGCGCGAATCCTTTTTGATGAGGTGCCGGGACTTCGGGCCAACCGGCTTCATCGCCACAACCGGACCGCACGCGTCGAGGATCGGCCACAGGCGTTCCTCGCAGTATTCCTCCGACTTGCCCTTGCCCTGGATCGTCATGAGGATCGACCCGAGCGAGTTCGCCAGCGCGTAGGGCGTGCTGATGTCCAGCAGGTTCGTCTTGCCGCCGCCGGTCGGCGCGAGGACCACCAGTCGGCGCACCTTTGGATCCACGGACCGGCAGAGCGGTTCGTTCATCATCGGGTACGTCGTGCGGTAAAATTTCTTCGTGCCCCGCGCGCTGTTGGGAATCGTGATGTGCTCCTCGGCCCACTCCGGCGGTTGGCGCGTGTCGGGAGGCGCGAACGCCAAGGAGATGCACTCCCGGATGTAGCGCCCATCAGCATCCTGCCCAGCCTCAGGCGAGGTTGTCGGGGTTGGCGAGGAAAGAGAGGGTTTCATGGCACCAGTCGGCAAGCACCTGCTGGATGTCTACTTCAGCCTTGCCCGCCAGCCGCCCAGGCATCTCGCCTTGGATAGCCAAGACCCGCGACCGGATGACGGAATTCGCCTTCACCAGCGCGGCCTTGATCTCGTCGCGGGGGATGACCAGTCGCTTCGCCTCCCTGAGCGCGTGCGCCAGCTTGCGGCAGCGCAGGATGGACTCGTACAACTTCGCCTCGTAGGCGTTGCCGGGGCTTTCGAGCTGCTCGTCGGTCAGCGCGGCGGCGTCGATCCGCTCGTCGTCATCGCTCGCATCCTTCCCGCCCTGGTGAAGCTGCTCGGCCAGCTTGGCCTCCATCGCCTCGGGATCATCGAGCGGGTATTTTTTCTTCTGCCACTCGCGGATTGTGCGCACGTCGCGCTCGTAGATTTCCGCATACTCGCGCTGCGTCTTTTTGTACTTCGATTTGCGCTTGGCAGGCATGGCGGAAGCGGAAGAATTGAAATTTCCTCCTATCACACAAAAACGGCTGGGGACGCTTTACCCTTGTGGCTTTCTCCCGATGGAAAAAGATTCCTTCCGGGGGGTGGCATCCGGTCGGAGACTGAGCTACCCTCTCAGAACCCGCGACAAGCATCGCGCCGGATCAGCCGCTCGAACTGGGAATAGCTGTTCGACGGCCGCGCCGAGCAGATGGACGACGTTTTCGAGTGGACGACCTTGAACACTCCCGCACGCCGCCGAGCCATCCGCAACGCCTTACGATACCGCTTCCGGGTCGGGCTGTTGTACGGCCGGCGTTCCTGTCGACGGTAGAACCGCGCGAGCTTTGAGAGCGATTCGCGCTCGGCAGGTAGAAGCTCGGCGCCGTCGGTGTAGTCGGCCATGTGTCACGCCTCCAGCGCCGGCAGTTCCACCTTCACGCCGTAGAGCCGCAGGATGAAGTCCTCCAACTTCGGCTTGTATTGACGCTGCACGGCGCTGCGCTCGTCGGGATCGGTTTCCCACGCCTGCGCTGCCCCGCTGTTCTCCACCGCGCCCAAGAACTTCGTCAGCGTGTTCAACGGGTCGTACACGCTCGGGATGTGCGAACCGCGAAACGTGCTGCCCACGCCGCTCTCGCGTGGACGAGGCGGGATGATTTCGAGAGCGATCATCGCCTGCCGCAACGTCAGCCCATCCGGCAAATTAGGAGCACGCTCCGATTTTGCCGCAAAGGCCATGTAGTCGTTTGCCGTGTCGTGGCTGAACTCGCAGTTCGCTTCCACCCACGTCATGAAGTTTCCATGCCCGACGCCCTTCTTGACCTTCACCAATTCCGCGCCGATCCGCAGCGCGCGGTCCTTCGCCGACACCGCCTTCTCGCGGCAAGTGCGACATTCCTCCAGCAGCGCGGCGTGCTCGCTGTTGATGAGCTTGGCCGATTCTTCCGAGACGAACGGCAGCGCGTCGGTCGCCGCTGTCTTCATTTGCTGGACTGCAATTTCGTGATCCGTGAGGTCTGGCATTTTTTCTTGGTGTTGGTGCCCTTGCCGTTCTCGCCTGGGTAGTCGGCCCCGAGGGACCGGCGCAGGTCGGCCTTGATCTTGTTGATGGAATTGCGCGAGTCGTTGCCCATTTCCGACGCGAGTTCCTGATCGGTGCGATGATCGACGGCCGCCCGCCGGATGTGGCTGGCAACGGCCGCGACGCGCAGGCCCATGTCGAGCACGCGCCGACCCTTGCAAATCCAGTCGAGCAGCCGCCCGAGTTCGGCGGAAACCAGTCGGCGCTTTTCCGCCGGCGTGAGGTCCGAGAGAACACGACGAGGCTTTTCTTCTGGTGCTGCCTCCTGCTCCTGCTCTTGCTCGGGCTGTACCGGCGTCCGATCCGGGAAGTCATCCACGCCGGCAGCTTGTCGACGTTCAATCAGATCCACGAGCGCGCGGCCGAACGTCACCAGTTCAGCCAAGTTGGTACTGCGCTCAACGAACCGGGTGCAGTGGCCGGCGGCCAACTCGGTGATTTCGTCGCCGAGCGGTTCGGTGTAGGTCCTGGCAACAACACCCACATCCGGCGCGTCGTCTTTGCGCGGGACAATGAACCTGCCGTCTTGGTGGGCCGGGTGCATCAGGAACCCGCGAGCGTGACAGGTTGCCCGAGAAATCGCGCCTGGGCATCCGCCACGGCCCGCGCGAACTCGGGAAACCGGCGGTGCCAGTACCATGCGGTGCGCTCGGCAACGCCGTTGGTGGCGAACGCACTGGTCTTGGGCACGCCGGCGGCCACGTCGGAGACGATCCGGGTCGTGACAAGTAGGTTGGGGGAGTGAGACAGCGGGCGCGCCACGGCCCGGAATATACCGTGTCAGCCGTGAGGCAGATTCGGGAATCTACTGCAAAAAACTCACTTGCTGTTCAGCCGAAGATCAGCGCAGCGCCGCCGAGAAAAACGACCATGTAGAACAGCGTAAACAGAATTGCGATACCCAGAACGGTCATCCCGTCGTTGTACCGCTCAGGCTTGGCCATCCAAATTCCGCCAACCACCAGCCCAACCAAAGGAATGAGAAGAGAAATCACAGCAATGGCAACCACCTCCTGAACATTGGTCAACTTCAGCGTGCCACCGGTTGGCGGAAGACGCCCTGGAGGGGGAGGGGGCGGGAGCCGCTTTCTGGGAACGACCAAGCCGGCTATCTCAGAAATCTCGACCCAATCGGCAGCCCCTTCGTGCCAAGCGAGATCACCAGCGACGATGTTACCGGTGTTCAAATCGGTCTGCACCTCAGACAGCGTGTACGGGCCGAATTGCTGGCCGTCTCGGCTGATGAAGATTTCCATGACTTCCGCTTATCAAAATCCCCCACAGTGGGCAAGCTTCAAGCGTTGGATTGGATCACCCAGATCCTGTCAGGACGGTTGAGGCGATTGAGAAAATTAAACGCCACTTTGCGAGAGCATCGCCAGTTCTCTAGGCAGATGCGCACATCACGGCGCTCAGGGCGAGGTAGCCAGACAGCACGGTCGCAAGGGCAATGAGCGGTCGAGACATGGCGAATGAAATTTTGTAACCAGATGGGGTAAACACCGTAGCAGCTATTGATGCCATCCTTCAATGCGCTGCTCAAGAAGCTGGCGCGCATCAACGCCGAGTGCCATCAGCTGATAAAGGAAAACGACCGGCTCATCAAGCAGATGCTCGGTCCTCGTCGTCGGCCGACCCGAAAGCGGGCGGTTACCTCTTGCGATAGTACCCCTCCACCCACTTCCCGTTCTTGCGACGATAACCGTTGACCCACACTCGGCCGCCAGATTCTCGGTACGGTGCAGCCGGCACGGAGACTGATGGCGAGGCAGTGTTAGCGTAGCTACTCACGGCCGGCATGTATTCCGGGGTGGGAGCGGGACTCGGTGTTCCGACAACGGACAAGGCGACCTCCTCCGACGCTGGTGAGGGTATCGACGCTGGAGATGGAAACGGCGCGGGATGATGGGTGCCGAACGCTAGGGCAATCCATAAAACTGCCCCGAAAATTGCCGATGCTCCGAGAACGTGTTTGAACCACATGCCGTCGTTATACAGGTCGCCCACGCGCGGGCAATAACGTTCTCAAGCGATATCTGCGTTACCAGCGGTACTCTCTGAACAATGTTGAACTAAAATGAACAATATTGCTCGACTCCGTTAACAGGGTTTACTACTTTTACTACATGCGACGAAGCGAGCGGGTAAAAACACAAACCGGTGGCTTGCCGGCGGTCACAACTGGACCCGTTGGCATGGTTTGCCTATCGGATGCGTTCTGCGAAGTGGCCCGCGCGGCGGGCATCCCGAAAGAAATGCTGGCGAGCTACGTCTGCGAAGAATGGGGCGAGAAATACGCGGGAGCCGAAGGGATCCTGCTCAAAATCCTAGCCAGCCCGTCTAACTCTGCGCGCGCTTGAGAGTGATGGGAGCGGGCGATTTGGATTGTCGTGCTGCTGCCTCAACCACCTGTTGTGCGTTTTCCAATTCTAGCCGGAAGCGCATCTTCTGCTGTAATGCGAACCGCAAGACGGCGCGAACATAGTCCGACTTTGAGATCTGCGACTCTTCGGCCAGTGCCAGAACTTCACCATCGAAGCTGGTAGATACGTTCACCGTCAGATTCTTAGTGCCTGGACCTAAGGGATTAGTGTTACTGGCTTTCGTCGCTTTCGGCATCGCTCGGCGGTGTTTACTAAGACTTATTAGATAGGAGCCTGCGAAATAATCCAGAAAAACTCCTTGCGTTCTTACTAAGAAAAACTAAGTCTTAGGTATGCCAACGCTCCAAACCGTCGTTCCGCAAGAGACCTTGGACGCGATCCAGCGCGTCGCCGACAGCCGCGTGCCGAAGGATTCCGTCAGCCGTGTCGCCGCCGAGGTGCTGATTCCAGCCTTCGCCCCGGAAGCTAAGAAGATCGTTGCGCTGGCCACTCACCGTCCCAACGACGCGACGGTCATCCCCTGACCTGCCATGCAACGCCACAATCCTTTCCTGCCCGCCCGTCCCCGCTACGTCGAACCGAAGGCCCGTTGCGGCTGCACGCTCGTCCTGGCGGCCCTCTTCGGCGCGATCATCGGTGGGTGCGCGGTCTGGAGCGCGGTCATCGGGCCGGATTCCACGCCGCCCATTCCCACGCGAGCCAGCGAGCACTACCGCAAGGCTCCGTTCTCCGCACCTACACCACGTCCGGCACCGCAAGAAGCCTAGTTACCAACTCAAAAAAGAACCCGTCGCTCCGGCCAAGGAAAACGACGGGTTCAGATCACGACGACCTATGAGCACATTTATCATTGCCGCGCCGTCTGTCGAGCCGGAATCCGCGAGGCTGAGCTATCCACTCCCCGCCCGGATCTCACGGCCTGTCACCTACGAGGGTGACCCGGACTGCGCGGATACCTACGGGATTCTCGTCCTCGTGCAGTGCTCGGTGGACCGGGATGGCTTCCCCTGGTTTCACGATGCCGTCGTCACGGAGGACGTACGCGCCGACGACGGCACCATCGCCTACCACTCCGGCGAAACGATCCGCGAAAATTCGTACACGTCTCACAACGTTGAGGAACTGAACGGTTATTTCCTGCGCGCACAGAAGGCGGCGCGCCTCGGCTCGGCATACGACCCCGCCGACGAACGGCAGGAGTTTCCTGCCGACGACTTCGACCAACGCCCGGCGCTTCGCCGTGCCGCCTGAAATTCCACCGCTTTTTTCCATGAGCAACATCCTCCAAATCCGACCCGTCAAACGGGAAGCCGCCAAGCTCGTCCTCGGCCTCGCTGCCACCAGCGGCGAGGGAAAAACATATTCCGCGTTGCTGCTCGCCCTGGGCTTGGCCGGCGGTGACCCTTCCAAGGTTGGGTTACTCGACACCGAGAACCGCCGCGGCTCGCTCTACAGCGACATTTTCCCCAAGCCGTTCTTGATCGGCGACCTCAACCCTCCGTTCACGCCGGCGCGCTACCGGGACGCCATGCGCGAATTCGCCGAGGCCGGCGTCGAGGCGCTCGTGATCGACAGCATGAGCCACGAGTGGGAAGGGGAGGGCGGTTGCGAGGAGATCGCCAACAACCCGAACAAAAAGCTGGCCGATTGGCTGACGGCAAAACGAGAGCACAAGCGGTTCATGAACACGCTGCTGTTCCTGCCCTGCCACGTCGTCGCATGCTTCCGCGCGCGGGAGAAAACGGACTTCAAAAATCCGAAGGAGCCGAAGTCTCTGGGTTTGCAGCCCATCACGGAAAAAAACGTCCTCTTCGAGATGACGGCCAGCTTCCTGTTGCGCGACCAGGGCCGCACCCACGATGTGATCAAGCTGCCGGAATGTCTGCGGCCCATCCTCGGGCAGACCGGTTATTTCACGAGCGAACACGGCCGGCTGCTGCGCGATTGGGTCGGCGGCGCGGACCCGGTGGAGCGCGCCAAGAACCAGCTCCGGCTGGCCGCAACCGAGGGGATCGCGGCATTGCGCGCCGCCTGCGAGGCGGTCGGCCGCAATATGCGCGACGCCATCGGGAAGGATTTCATCGCAACGCTGGGTGATCAGGCCAGGGCCGCCGACGCCGAGAAATCGCAACTTCGCCCCGACGACGGCTTCCCCGAGAACGCCGACGGCACGCCGTGGGTCGGGGCCAGCGAGAACGATCCCGACATTCCTTTTTGATCATGGCTTTTCAATTCGTCCAAGGGATGCCGTTCGGGGACTACCAGAAGGCCCCGGGCATCAACGCCAGCCTGCTCAAGATCGTGTGGCAGAAAAGCCTGGCGCACGCCCGCGCGCACCTCGACGGCATCTACCAGCCGGAGAGCGACGCGCTGGCGTTCGGAAAGTGCTTCCATGCGCTGTGCCTAGAAAACCGGGAGCTTTTCGTCGAGAAGCCAGCGACATACACGGACGGGAAGGGAATCGTCAAACCGTGGAACGGCAACGCCCACGCCTGTCAGGATTGGTTGGAGGCGTGCGGCGAGTCGATTCCTCTAGACGCTGACGACGTGCGCGCGGCGCGTGCAATGGCCGTTGCCGTGCGCTCCATGCCCGAACTCGACGGGCTGTTCGTCGGACGCGCGGAGATGGCGGTTTTCGGCCAGTACAAAGGCGCGGCGGTCAAGATCATGGTGGATCTGCT
Organism: uncultured Verrucomicrobiota bacterium; assembly: GCA_937873255.1. Taxonomy (GTDB): domain Bacteria; phylum Verrucomicrobiota; class Verrucomicrobiia; order Chthoniobacterales; family SZAS-18; genus CAHJWO01. The sequence continues at coordinate 22,722 of CALMVM010000414.1, forward strand.
GCCCGAGCGAAAGGACGCGCCGGTCATCGACCTGAAAACCTGCCGCAACGCCGAGCCCGAGGCGTTCCTGCGCGACGCGGTTCGCATGGGCTACCACCTCCAGGCGGCGTTTTACCTCGACGTGTTGCGCTGGGCTGGCATCACCCGGCCCGCTCTCTGGTTCGTGGCCGTGGAAACGGACCCGCCGCACGCCGCGTCCGTGATCCGCTTCACCGACGACGATTGCAGTTTCATCCACGCCGGCCGCGCGCTCTACCGGGCCGCGTTCCAGCGGATCGTCGACGCGCAGCAGACCGGTCGCTGGGAAGGCTACGGCGCGCACGACGCCGAGATCGTCGCTCCCAGGTGGATGCAGTCGATCCTCGACCCTTCCTGATTTTTCGACCGCAGTCCACAGCCAACCCAAAAAAGACCTACCTATGCCCGTCGTTTACGAACATTGCACCGAGGACGTGAAGGAAATCGCCGACGACCTCATCAAACGCCACCACACCGACCTGCGCGACAAAGGGAAGCCTGTCGCCATCGAATACGTTTTTGCGGAGTTGGAACCGGGTTCCGACGGCGAACGACCCACCGGCCACGCGGTCAAGCTGCACGGTATCCCGTGCTACGCGGTGGTGAAGATCATCGGCGCCACGGACCGCGCCCTGGGCGGGAAGGATGCCCGCATCACCATCGACAAGAAGAAGTGGGAGGACATGCCAGCGGCCGAACGCCGCGCGCTGCTCGACCACGAGTTGGAGCATCTCATGGCCGTGCGCGATGACGCCGGGTTCATGAAGCTGGACGCCTACGAGCGGCCCAAACTGCGGATGCGCCATCACGACCGCGACTACGGCTGGTTCGACAGCATTGCCGAGCGCCACGGCGACCACAGCATCGAGGTGCAGCAGGCGCACCAACTCGCCGCCGAAGGACGCACCATCTACTTCCAACCGTCGTTCTCGTTCTTCGAGGCCGCTGCCTGACCAACGAGCATGTCGGCCCCGCGTAGCGGGTGCTCGACCATGCATGGGTTCTGCTTGGCTGATGCTGCTACACTACAACGATGAAATTCAACATACACAACCACGACGAGAACCTGCTGAGTTGCCCGTTTTGCGGCAGCGACGCCCACTTGGCGAACTCGTTCGACACAGAGCGTTTTGGTGAATGCACAAACGCGGAATGCGCGGCACGAGGTCCGAGTGTCCCATGTGGCAACGCCAGCGAAGAAGAGTGGTTTGAGGCGGCGCAACAAGCTTGGACTGCTTGGAATCAAAGGAGCGGCGTTCTCGTTGAAGCGCTTTTAGAGGCGGCGAGACAGTTTCAGGGCGGCCCTGACTTCAGGCCACCGGAGGAAGCGGATGAGCCGACTGCCCGCCTGTGGAAACTCGTCCGCTTGGCTGGATACGACCCGCACAATCTACCTCAACGCCGACCGATTGAGGGCGTGGACAGCTAGCAGAACAATTTACTTCAGGAGGACGAAGCCTCTCCTGCAAGGCCGGGTTCTGCCCGGTGATTTCACGATAGACCAACCCAAAATATGGAAACACTGAATAGTCTCTACCTCGAACTCTCCACTGTCTGCGAAGTAAAGACCCACAGAGAAACCGTGCTCGAAGATCTACTTGGGTCAGTACGCGCTATCGCGTTGCGCAAGGGCAAGCACACAGACTGGCCAGTCCTTGCATCAGTGCTCAAGCAGGAAGGAATTGAAACCAACTTCCAGTTTAATTTCGAGTCGTTTGGACCAGCCGGTATTGATGAGTGCATCACCGCTTTAGCTTGGCTGGTGAAAGCGCACGACGCCTACACCGACGAGGCCGACGAAATGGCTGCCGGTGAACTTCGCAAGGCGGCTGAAAACGCCCGCGCGTGGCTCGAACAGAACGGCGCACTCCAGAGCAAGCAAGTCACCGTGCCATACACCAACTGCTGCGGGATGGACCCGGCCACTTGCGATTGCGTGAAGCCCGACCACGGAAAGCAGAACATGGATTAGCGAGAGCCGTTCTTCATAACATTTTCCTCAATCAGCATGAAAGTAGGCACTTACAACGATCTCACTCCAGCTGAGGCACGTGTGCTTACCCGCGTCGCCGACACTGGACGAGAACTCGATCTTCGCTGGAATACTGTTCAAGCTTACAGTGGGCAGATTGCTGGGTATCTCCGCTGGCTGCGGCGCAACGAAGCTATCGTCCGTGCGTGGTCGAGTGAAAGGAAAGTCGAGACCTATCTAAAAAAACGGGTGGTCCATGACAGGGTCGGACCGGTAGCGCGCGAGCAAGCGTTTTACGCGTTGCTCTTTCTCTATGGCAAGGTACTCAGACTGCCACTCGGGGACATCGCCAAGCTAGAAGCCATCCCGCACGCGCGACGCGACAAGCATTCTCCTGCGGTGCTTGATGCCGAACAGGCTCTGGCGGTCATCGGAAAAATCGAAGATTCGCCTTGGTGTCCGTACCGCTTGATGGCTTGCCTGCTTTTCGGTTGCGGGCTGCGCGTCAGCGAGGTGCTGAATTTACGCGTCAAAGACATCTCGCTTTCCGAGTCGCGGGCCACGATCCGCAACACCAAAGGCCGCTCGGATCGGCCCGTCATGCTGCCATGCTGCGTGACAATCCCGCTTCAGCGTCAGATCGAACGTGTCAAGCTGCTCTGGCAGCAAGATCGTGAGCGTGGCTTGGCGGCTTCGATGCCCGGAATGGACGGTCTGCGCCGCAGCCGGCCGTCGTGGCCGTTCGCACTCGGCTGGCAGTACGTCTTTCCGCAACAAACGCCGTGCCCGAACCCGCAGGCGTGGCCGGGGGAGGAGAAGATCCTCTACCGCCACCATCAGCACATGAGCAGCTTGCAAAAGGCTGTGCGCGCCGCCGCTGCCCGCTGCCACCTCGACGGTGTCGTCACTCCGCACACTTTCCGGCACGCGTTCGCCAGTCAGTTGGAATGGAGTGGCGTCCACCTAACCGAGATCCAGGCACTGCTCGGCCACAAAAATATCGAGACGACGATGATCTACGTGCACCGGCAGCAGACCACCGTGCGCAGTCCGCTCGACAACGCTCTCGAAGGAGCCCGCGCGTTGCCCCGCCCGCCAGAACGCCCGGTTCTGGCATTGCCTTTTCCTGTCGCCTGATCCCATGAAAAATTCTCCTATCGAGTGGACCGAAGACACCGACAACATCATCGTCGTCGAAGGCGGCGGCTGGTGGTGCCGGATGATCTCGCCCGGCTGCGCGAATTGCTACGCCGCCCGGCTCAACCGGAACACGTTCTACGGCGGCAACCACCTGCCGTACAGCGGCCAGCCGCCCAAGCTGCTGCTACGCCGCGACATCATCGACGGCTGGCAGCGCCAGACCCGGCCGCGCAAACACTTCGTGGCGAGCATGACGGACGTGTTCGGGGAGTGGGTGGAGCGCGAGTGGATCTTCTACTTCCTCGACGGGATGCTGGCCGCGCCCTTGCAGACGTTCCAAGTGCTGACTAAGCGCCCGGCCGTCGCCGCGCGTGAGACTGCGGCTTGGCTCGAAGCGCGGGGCCGGTTCGATCTGCCTCCGAACATCTGGATCGGAACCAGCGTCGAGGACCAGCAGCGCGCCGACGAGCGCATCCCGTTTCTGCTAATGATCCCGGCATCGGTGCGGTTCCTCTCCTGCGAGCCGCTGCTGGGTCCGGTGGACCTCTGCCGGATCAGACTGAATTCCGGTTGTTGCATCAATGTTCTGGAAACCAACCACATCGGCCGGAGCGGGGCCGTCGTGGAGTGGCCGGCGATTTCTTGGGTGATCGTCGGCGGCGAGAGCGGTCCCAAGGCCCGCCCGATGCATCCAGATTGGCCCCGCTCACTTCGTGACCAGTGCGCTATCGCTAACACACCTGTGCCCTTCTTTTTCAAGCAGTGGGGAGAGTGGGCGGATTTCGGCAACGGTTACGATGTTTGCTCCGACCGCCGGTACATCGTCGGATCAATGAAGCAAAAATTCGTCGATGGCTTGGCGATGAACTTGGTCGGCAAAAAAGCCGCCGGCCGCCTGCTCGACGATCACGAGCACAACCAATTTCCGCAACTCGTCACTGCCTGATTTCGCCATGCCTCCCAAACTCTACAATGGAGTCCAGCTCGCCGCTGCGCTCGGCAAGCAGGCTACCTACGTCACCGCCATGAAGCGCGCCGGGTACGAATTCACGCACGGCAGCATGACGACGCTGGAAAGCGCGCACCTCTGGCTCTCCACGTTCCCCCAATTCAGGGCGAACCATTACCTAAAGCCGGGGGCCGACGAGAGGCTCCCAAAACTGCGGTTAAAGCCCGAACATCTGCCGGCCTGAGCCGACGGTAAATCACATTGACCTCCTCGCTATGCCCGACATACGCACAGACCTGAGCCGGTGTGAACCCGGCGCGCAGCATCCGCGTGATCGCCGTCACGCGCGTGCAATGAATCGAGATCGGCAGCGCCACGTCCTCGCGCCGGAAAAAGTTGTACCAGAGTTTCGCGGGCCACGTCGGCAGCTCCACAAGCATCGCCCGTCCCGCCTCCCGCGCCGCGTAGAGGATCGGCAGCAGGTCGGGGTGCAGCGGGGCCGTATGGCTCTTGCCGCCCTTGATCCGAAACCGGATCGACCCGGCGAATTCGTCGATGTCTTGCAGGGGCACCGCCGCCTCGCTCATCCGGCAGCCCTGGCACATCAGGACAGTGAAATGGTCGCGCATCCAGGCCGGTTCCGTTTCGAGTGCCTTCCAGATTCGGTCCTCGTCGACGGCCATGATTTCGAGTTTCTGCTTGGCCGGCACCCGGCGCACCTGCAACTCGCGGCAGGGGTTGGCGACGCAAAAACCGCGGCGCACCGCCTCGCCCATGATCACACCGAAAAACTTCACCTCCACGACGGCCGTGTTGTGCTTGACCTTGCGCAGGCCAGTCTTCGGGCTCAGCCGCCACGGCAGGAAGCCGGCCGCGATCTGATAGCTGACATGACGAGGGGAGGGAACCTGACAAGTTTCCAGGTAGGCGAACAGCGCGTTCCAGCAATTTTTTGCACGCAGTGCCGTCTTCGGACTGTCGGCGTAGCGGGTTTCCAGATAGGCCGGCACCCACGCCTGCCACAACTCACTCGGGTTGGCGCGGGGGATTTCAAGTTCCCGGCGGGTTCGCTCGTTGGCGAGTTGCTTCGCCTTGCGCCTGCCGTCGGGCTCGTCCACGCGGAATTTTGTGGATTCGTAGCGGCGGTCGCCGGTCATCGGATCGCGGTACTTCAGCCAGAAATACGGGGATTTTTTGCGGGTGTAGATCGAAGCCATTTTTTGGTGTCCCCCGATGTCACACGTGTCAATAAATCTTGTAAGCCGTTAGAGGCTTTTGACAAAGCATATAAAATGTTGTTAAAGGGAGAAGGGAGTCGGGGGTTCGATTCCCTCCCCAGCCACTCCTCGCCGTTTCACTCAGAAACCGTTATGAGCGCCGATGTCTTACGGGAATACATCAACCGTACTCCTTTTCATCTGGTGACGGTGTTTTTGCCCAGTGGCAAAACCGTGACTATCGGTAACCCAGAATTTGCGATGTTCAGCGAGACCGGGCGCACGCTCTTGGTTTTTCAAGGTGAGCGACTTTTTATCATCGACGTGGCTACCGCCGAAGCGGCCGAAACCGCCTCAGATTGAGCGCCGACCGCTCGGTGTCAGTGCGACGTGTCGTTCGAGCGGGTGGCGGTCGTGTCGGTGGTCGCCTGGTTGACGCCCGGGAATGACGTGCCGACCTCGGTGCCACCCGGACGCGGGTCGGGGCGGGACGACGGCGTTTTGCCTGTCGGGGCGGCGCAACCGCCGGTGAGGAATACAAGGACCGCGGATGTCAAAAAGGTTTTCACGTTGAAATTTCGCTGGTCCCGGCGGTTTTGACGGTACGCCGGGTCCGATTTATTTTCAGCATTCCGAGTTCTGAATTCTCCGTGCCACCCTGGTTTGAAAATTTCCTGACCGCGTTCATTCCGCTTTTCGTGGCGCTCGACCCCATCGGGTTGGTCCCGATCTATCTCGGGATGGCCCAAGGCGTGCCGCTCGAGCGCCGCAACGTCGTCGCCAATGAGGCCGCCATCACGGCGTTGCTCATCGCCGTCGGATTTCTATTTCTCGGCAATTTTATCTTCAAGTCACTGGGCATCACCCAGAGCGATTTCGGCATCGCGGGCGGCCTGATCCTCTTCGGCCTGGCCGCGCAGGACATCCTTGCCTCGGACCGGCGCGACGCGGACGCGCGCACGGACTTCGGCGTGGTGCCGCTGGGCATGCCGATCATCGCGGGACCGGCGATGCTGACGACCCTGCTCACCCTCGACGCCTCGTCCGGGCGGACGATGACCCTCATCGCCCTGCTCGCAAACCTGTTGCTCGTCGTTATCGCCCTCCGCGCGGCGGGGTTGTTCCAGCGTCTGTTGGGATTGCGCGCGATGCGTGCTTTTTCCAAGCTCGTCGCGCTTCTGCTGGCCGCCATCGCGGTCAATCTCGTGCGGCGCGGGCTCCAGCACGCCTGAATCTTCGCAAACCGCCGCCGCGCGTTCGTTGTACGGAAAAGCTTGCCTCGCAGGCAGCTTCCGACTTTAACATCATCCCCGCCATGGGACTCATCAATTTCCTCAAAGGTCAGGTCATCGACGTGATCGAGTGGATCGACGATTCGCGCGATACCATCTCGGTCCGCTTCGCCGAAGCCAGCAACCACGAAATCAAAAACGGCGCGCAGTTGATCGTGCGCGAGTCCCAGGTCGCCCAATTCATCCTGGAAGGCGAGTACGGCGACACGTTCGGTCCCGGCCACCACACGCTGACGACCAACAACATCCCGATCCTCACCACGCTCAAGAGCTGGAAATACGGGTTCAACTCGCCCTTCAAGGCCGACGTGTATTTCATCACGACGCGTCTGTTCACCGGCAACCGCTGGGGCACGGCGCAGCCGTTCATGATGCGCGACTCCGACTTCGGCATGGTGCGCACGAGTGCCTACGGGACGTACGATTTCCACGTCACCGATCCGAAGGTGTTTCTCAAGGAAGTCGTGGGCACGGACGAGGTGTTCAGGCTGGAGGAATTTTCGGACACGATGCGTTCGCGCATCGTGAGCATCTTCACTGAGGCTGTGTCGAAAGCCAAGGTGCCGGTGGTCGATCTGATGCAGCAAAACAGCGCGCTCGGTGAGGCGCTGCTGCCGCTCATCAACCCGTTCGTACAGAGCAAGTACGGGCTGGCGATCACGACCTTTGTCGTCGAGAGTGTGTCCTTGCCGGCCGAGGTCCAGCAGGCCATTGACAAGGGG